>NZ_JMQC01000008.1:2422500-2600000 GCF_000746925.1 Bacillus clarus | reverse complement strand
AAAATTGAAAATTCCCTTGGAGTTAGCTTAACTTCTTCTTCTCCTACAAGGACTTTATGGGTTGAAACATTTATTTTCATATCTCCAATTTCTAACTCGTCTTCATTTTGGATAGTGAAGCCATTCATTTTCATATAGCGACGTAGCTGCGATTTAATTCTCGCAATTAACTCTAACGGATTAAATGGTTTCGTTACATAGTCATCCGCCCCTGTTGTTAATCCTAAAATTTTGTCCATATCTTGCGTTTTCGCCGAAAGCATAATAATTGGCATCTCCTTCGCTTCCCTTACTTTCATACACATATGGATACCATCTATTTTCGGCATCATAATATCTAATACAACTAAATGCACTTCATTTTCTTCTAATATACGTAAACCCTCTTCTCCGTCCCCTGCCTGTAAAACTTTATATCCTTCGTTCTTTAAGTAAATTGCGATTAAATCTCGAATTTCTTTTTCATCATCTACAACAAGTATTGTTTCCTCTGCCACAATATCTCCCCCAAAACTTTTAAAGTCCCTATTTCTTATTATAAGAAAACTTCTGAAGAAAAACGGTATGAAATCCTTAAGATTTTCTGAAGACGCAAAAAAGGTCTAGACTCCCCTTAAGTCTAGACCTTTCAAAAACCCCTTTTATTTACGAACGTAGATGAAATATAGTACGAATAAAACTCCCATAACATACATAATTGGATGAATCTCTTTACGACGACCACTCACAACCATTGTAATTGGATAGAAGATAAACCCAATCGCAATTCCTGTTGCAATGCTATACGTAAGTGGCATAGAGATAATTGTAAAAAACGCTGGTACTGCAATTTCGAATTTCTTCCAATCAATTTCCCCTAAAGACGAAACCATCAAGATTCCTACAATAATTAAAGCAGGTGCCGTTACAGCTGGTGTTACGACACTTAGTAACGGCGAGAAGAAAAGTGCTAGCAAGAAGAATCCTGCTGTTACAACTGCCGTAAATCCTGAACGCCCTCCCGCTGCTACCCCTGCAGACGATTCGATGTAAGACGTTGTTGTCGATGTACCTAGAATTGCACCAATTACAGTTGCAATTGCATCTGCAAATAATGCTTTTCCTGCACGTGGTAATTTATTGTTCTTCATTAATCCTGCTTGATTCGCAACCGCTACAAGTGTACCTGCTGTATCAAAGAAATCAATAAAGAAGAACGTTATAATAACAATCCCCATTTGAACAGTAAAAATATCTCCAAAGTGAGTTAAAGCCACTCCGAACGTCGGTTCTAGACTCGGAATTGCTCCCACTACAGCTTTCGGTGTATCAATTAACCCTGTCGCTACTCCTAAAATCGCAGTAAGAATCATTCCGTAGAAAACTGCACCATTTATTTTCTTAATCATGAAGATAATCGTAATAACTACTCCAAAGATCGCAAGTAATGTTGTGCCCTTTGTTAAATCCCCCAATCCAACAAGAACAGCATCATTCTTTACTATAATCCCAGCATTTTGAAAACCAAGAAAGGCAATAAATAATCCAATACCAGCCGCTACCGCAAACTTTAACTCTACTGGAATGGCATTAATGATCTTTTCACGAATACCAGAAGCGGTAAGGATAATGAAGATAATACCTGACATTAATGTTCCAGCAATTGCTGTTTGCCACGGAATCCCCATTGTTAGTACTGCAGTATAAGCGAAGAAGGCGTTAATTCCCATACCTGGCGCTAAAGCAATTGGATACTTAGCAAAAATCCCCATAATTAACGAACCAATTGCAGCTGCTAATGCAGTGGCAACAAATACCGCACCTGGATCCATTCCTGTTCCTGCTGGCAATCCTTTAATGTTTCCAAGCGATAGTGTAGCAGGATTGACAAATAGTACGTAAGCCATAGATAAAAATGTCGTTAACCCTGCGATGAACTCTGTTTTATAATTTGTGCCGAGTTCATCAAACTGAAAATAACGTTTCATCCTACGTTTCCCCCGTTATATGATTACTCGCCGCACTTCACCCTAGCCCTCTTTTATCTCTAAAAATAAAAAAGGCTTCCATTGCATATACATGGAAGCGTTCTATAAACAAAGGCAAGTTTCCCCTCACCTTTATAAAAACGCCTCGTAGTCAAGCCATTTACGGTAGCTAGGTAGAAACTTTCGGGCCATATCCCCGATATTATACGACGGCTATAATATTCACTTTTCGTATCAATTACATAATCATATTAACTCACATAGGGGTGTATGTCAATTTAAAAACGAACATTTTTCAAATATTATTTATTTTCGTTCGTATAATACCTAAAAACAAAAGATCCATCTATGCATAAAATGATAGATGGATCTCTTATTTTTATACTATTCCCACTCGATTGTTGCTGGTGGCTTACTCGTTACATCATACACGATACGGTTAACGTGCTTTACTTCGTTTACGATACGTACAGAGATTTTCTCTAATACATCCCAAGGGATACGTGCCCAGTCAGCTGTCATACCATCGATTGATGTTACTGCACGGATACCTACTGTGTAATCGTAAGTACGCTCGTCACCCATAACACCTACACTACGCATACCAGGAAGCGCAGTGAAGTATTGCCAAATTTCGCGGTCTAATCCTGCTTTTATAATTTCTTCACGTAAAATCGCATCAGATTCACGAACGATTTCTAATTTCTCTTCTGTGATTTCACCCAATACACGAATACCAAGTCCTGGACCTGGGAATGGTTGACGCCATACGATTTCATCAGGAATTCCTAGTTCTGATCCTAATACACGTACTTCATCTTTAAATAAAGTGTTTAAAGGCTCAATTAATTTAAACTGCATGTCTTCTGGAAGTCCACCAACGTTATGATGAGATTTAATTGTTTGTGCAGTTGCTGTACCACTTTCAACGATGTCTGTGTAAAGTGTACCTTGCGCTAGGAAGTCCATACCTTGTAATTTAGAAGCTTCATCATCAAATACGTAAATGAATTCATTACCGATAATTTTACGTTTTTGCTCTGGATCTTCTACACCTTTTAATTTGTTCATAAAGCGTTCTTTTGCATCCACTTTAATAACGTTCATATGGAAGCCTTCGCTAAATGTTTTCATAACACCTTCAGCTTCACCTTTACGAAGTAAACCGTGGTCAACGAAAATACATGTTAATTGATCACCGATTGCTTTATGAATTAATACTGCTACAACAGAAGAGTCTACACCACCGCTAAGTGCGCATAATACTTTTTTGTCTCCAACAGTTTCACGGATCTTCTCTAATTCTACTTCGATAAAGTTTTCCATGTTCCATCCCTCAGAACAACCACATACGCCGAATACGAAGTTTTTAATTAAATCATTTCCGTGCTCAGAGTGACGTACTTCTGGGTGGAATTGTACACCGTATAAGTTTTTCGCTTCATTGCTCATACCAGCAATTGGACAAGACTCACTTGTTGCATCTACTACGAATCCTTCAGGTAAACCAGTTACTAAGTCGCCATGGCTCATCCATACAACTTGCTCTTCTGGAAGGTTCGCATATAATTTTGATTCGTTCTCTACTTTAAGAACAGCTTTTCCGTACTCACGGTGGTTTGCACGTTCTACTTTACCACCGAATTGTTGTGTCATAAGCTGCATACCGTAACAAATACCGAAAATCGGTAATCCTAGTTCAAAGATTTTTTCATCACAATGTAATGCACCTTCACCGTATACACTGTTTGGTCCACCAGAGAAAATAATCCCTTTTGGATTCATTGCTTTAATTTCTTCTGCAGTAATTGTATGCGGATGAAGTTCACTGTATACACCGAACTCACGAATTCGACGTGCAATTAACTGATTGTACTGACTCCCAAAATCTAAAACGATAATCGTATCGTGCTGTTTCTTCAAAATAATCACCCCAACGTTAGTTCTCGTATATAAATATTTTCACCAATTTGGCAAAAAGCATTACCAATATAATAAAAAAAGCCAGTCCTCCGCCTCTAGTCTCATAACAAAGAAAAGGCAGAGGTCTGGCTTTATAAAGATAGTCTTCCGCTCTTTATAAATATAAGACACACTGCCTTCATAGTCAGGTTGTTTACGGTAACCCGGTAGAGACTCTCAAACCATATCATTGAGGATATATGAAGGATCGTTTTATATTATCTTCCTAGATTCTAACAATGAAGTATCAATATGGTCAAGAGAGAAAGCGACAAAATTCTACAGAAATTATTTTCCTTATAGAATAAAGCTTCTTTCTCCCTTCATTCTTCACTATAAAATATAGAATTTTCACATAACCTCCCTTCTATATAACTGCCCTGAAATGTAAAAAAACATCCATCTCTTTATAGAGATGGATGTTTTTCGAGCAAACGGAATTACATCATTCCGCCCATCAAGCTTTATATATAATAGAAGAAAACAGATAAAAAAAGGGCTATTATATCAATATCCTCAAGCAATTTCATTACTTAAAAATATACAATCCCAAACCCTTTCGGACACTTTTCGGACACTAAATATGAATTCCATATCCCCTTCAAAAACTCGGCAGTTTAAACCCACTAGCTTCAATCGAATTGATTTTGTTGCCCGTCAAGCTGACTCCACTTTGTAATATTAGCTCACCCAGGCCGTCAGTGGTTAAGACCCACTTAGACAGAAGGTCAACGCTATTCCCCATATATTTTTATACGTTTTAATACAATATGTCCTCATGCATTTTCATGTTCGTCTTCCTTCTCAATACAAGGATACTTTTCATGAAAGAAACTGGCACATTACCTCTTTCATCCCAATATCCCTTTTCATTATCAACATAATCCATAATGAGGAACCTTAGAAATATGGTATAATTTTCTATAAATATAGGTAGAAAGGATTTAAACAATGGGAAAATTCCAAAGTAATTTACAAACAGCAACACAAATTGCTACGAAAATGGGATTAGCCTCTGACAGGCTTCAAAGTGCAACAAGTCGTTCTATAACAAAGGCGACGCGTACAACACTATCTGTTAATTCCAAAGCACAAGAAGCGAATCAACAAGTTTTAGATTTAACGAAACAATTTTCTGCTGCTTTTCAACAAGCGATTGATAATATTCATTCGGTAGCTAACGATTTTGAGAGAATGGATAACGAACTTCAAAATATTTTTCGCTAATGTAATAACCTACGTAAAGTAAAACGGTAGGAGGAAAAAGATGAGTCAAGATATTGAAAAAGAAATCAAACAATTAAATCAAAAATTACGAAGAATATTTGAAGAACAGGATCGGAATCAATCTGCGATTCAAACACAGGAACAAGCAGAAGAAGATTTTCATGTATGGAAAAATCAAAATCATCGCTTGTTTGACCGTATTTTAGGAACTTGGCATAGAGATCGAGAAATGTCACTGTTTTTTATGGATATGCGTCAAGATGCACAACACATTGAGAGAAAACTTACATTTGAATTGGAAAATCAAAAAGAAACATTGCTTAAGGAAAAACGAAATCTTAGCGACTTAGAAAATGACCTTTCCTATCAGCAACAACAATTAGTCAGGGAGGTCAATTCATGAGTTTGAATATGTATCTAGGGGAAGTACATACCCAAACACAAAGCATGAACGCTGTATGTACCGCGACGATTCAAGGTATGGAACAAGTCATTCAATCTATTGACGCTTTTGCAATTGATATTGTTCTGCAAGGACAAACATATAGCAGTGCAAAATCATTTTTTGTACAAACCTTTCGTCCTTTAGCACAGGGAATCATTTACTTATGTGAAGAATTAACCCGTCAGAATGATGCCTTTCCGAACGACTTTCAATCACAAGTAGCTTCAACCGATGTAATCGAACAAGAAATATTAGAACAAATTCAAGGGATTGACCAAACGAGAGCAAATATGGCAGCCATCAGTCAAACTGTACCCCTTCCAGGTACGGACGCTATGATGGGTATTTTTGATATGATGAAACGGAAACTGCAAGAAAAACTAGAACATCTACATGAATTTAATTATACTTCTAGTAGTAATTATGATACAGCAATCGAACTAGCTTCGAGCATCTCGCGAGGTCTTGCGGAAGTGCAAAGCGGGAAAGGTTTCAGCTTCGCAAGTGGTACGTTTAGTACACAAGAGTTGAATATGGAATGGGCGGCTTCCATTCAGGCGATTGAAGAAGATAGGAAGCGTCAGGCTGATAATTCAATTGAAGAAGGTGCAATGTGCGGTAAACTTCCGCCTAAATCTGACTTCGAGAAAGCTTGGGAAAGAGATAAAAAGGATCTAATTGATGCATGGACTGGTATTTCTACTGGTTTTGTAGATGGTGCTGAAGATGCATGGGAAGGATTCGTAGCTTTAGGCGATAAAGAAACCTGGTTGAATATGCGTGATGCAATTGTAAATTACGATGAAACTCTTCCTGCAATGTGGAATGCCTTATCGGATTCATTTGTGAATGATTTTTGGAATGGAGATATGGAAAGTAGAATGCATTACGCTGCCTATGGTGTAGCATCATTAGGTCTGGGGTTTCTGGGTGATAAAGGTCTTAGTAAAGCAGGACAAGTAGGGAAGGTAGCAGTCGTTACAGGCTTTACAAAAGGAAAGTCACTTATAACTAATTCCTCTGCATACAGAAATGCATTACATATATTAAATAACTATGAATTCAAGCCTGGAAATCATTTCGCATATACAGGAGTTGGGAGTATTCGACAATATTTACAGAAGGCGGCTCCATATACTTATGAAGGTCCAAATGGTCCAGAAACAATTAAGTTGAGAAAAGGTGAATTAGCAGGGGAATCATACTCTCTGAAAGATGCGTACCAGTATATGAAGGATACTGGGGAGAGGCTTTTGGGTAGTGGTGAGAAGGATATTGTTAAGGGTACGGGTAATCCTCCTAAGATAACGGAAATACAAGAGGGGGACCTTGGGAAGCACATTATTAAAGGGAAAAATGGAAGAAAAGAACTGGCACCAAACGTGCGTTATATTACCGAGGATGGTTATAAATATACAACAGATGAGCTTGGTAGAATAGTAGATGTTGAGGCAGGAGAATTAATACTTCAAAAAGGAAAAAGAAACAAAGGAATGCAAGTGGCAGCAGGCCGTGAAGATAGGTTACCTGATGATGATGGTGGCCACTTGATAGGAACTCAATTCCATGGTTCTGGAGATATTGATAATTTGATTGCTCAAAATAGACAAATTAATCGCTCTGATGGAGAGTGGTATAATATGGAGCAAGAGTGGGCTAATGCGTTAGGTGGAAAGCCTCCTAAAAAAGTAACAGTAAAGATTGAACCAGTTTATCAAGGAACGTCACTAAGACCAAATTATTTTGAAATAGTTTATGAAATAGAAGGAAAAGGGATATTTGAGAAAACGATTAGAAATCGCGCAGGAGGTTGATTAAAGTGGAAAAAGAAATGAACAAGTTGTATAGAGAAATAGCTGAAACGGTTAATGAAATGATTCCAGAAGAATGGGAGAAATTTTATTTTTATGCTCAGATATCGGAAACTGGAGGGGGAACGTACTTTTTTTATAATACACCTGAAAATAGACAATGCTTTAATTATAGTGTGAAAATCCCATTTAACTATGCTATTGATAAAGAAGAATTTAAAAAAAATAAAAGAAAGCTGTTTGAGTTGAGCGATGAACTAAGAAATGTTTTTAAAGATAATCAGCAAGAACTTTGGTATTCCTTTACAATGACTCTTGAGAGTAGTGGGAAATTTAAGATGCATTATGATTATACAAATTGGTTCGATACAGAATATGGTTTTAGTGACCAAATGATTATTTGGAAAAATAAATACTTAGGAGAAGTACCAAATGATGGAGAATATAAAGCGTTAATCGATAAATATCATAGTGAATTTCCGAATAATCCTATTTAACTAAATGAAAGACAGAAAAAATAATAGGGCGTTTGAAAATAGATACTCCATGATGGTTGTACCATCATAGAGTGTTATGTGCAATGATAGAATAGAAAATAAAGTACGAGCTTAGGCGAGATGACATTTTACCGGGCGATAAATATAAACACATGGAATGTATATTAAACTAACGAACTCGTACAAACTCGTAAGTTTTAACGTAGTAGTTGTCATGACATACAAAAGGTGTCATACTGTTACTAAAAAACTTACAAATTTATGCTACTTAAAAACATATGAACTTAAAGCACTTGATTGTCAATTAAAGGAAACAAGTGCTTTTTTGCGTTTTAGCGTAAAAATTTAAAAGAGCACTATAATTTTATAAGTGAACTAAGTGTTAAATTTTTATTGTTGTTTTATAGACTGTAGTGGTTATGTACAGTATACGACGATAGTTGAAGAAAAAATAAAGGGTTGTGCTATTTTTTAAAGTCATCGTACAGTGTGTTGTAACGGATGCACGTTACGCACATGTTATCCGCAAAAAACGGGTAAACGTTACAGGGATTGTAATTGCTGTAACGGGAGGGAGTTTGATATGGAAGAGAAAGTAGTTGGTTATGTACGAGTTTCAACAGAAGGACAAGTACGTGAAGGATATAGCTTGGCGTATCAAGTAGAAGAAATTCAGCGGTACTGTAACGAAAATGAACTACAACTGCTTCACATATACGAAGATAAAGGAATTAGCGGAGCGATAGTAGATGAAGAGGGTTTAACAGTTGAACGTGAAGGTTTACAAGAGCTATTGTCGGATATGGCATATCATCAAATGAGCCAAGTTGTTGTACTCAATACATCTCGGTTATGGCGCTCTGATATGGCAAAAGTGTTAATACAACGAGAGTTAAAGAAGTCACTAAAAATGAAAGCTTGGAGAGCGATTTACTTGCCTTCACTATGTTAGCTTATACTGGTTTAAGAATTGGGGAATTGGTAGCTTTAAAATGGTCTGATATTGATTTTGACGAACATACACTAAGGGTTATAAAAACTTACTACAATCCAACAAACAACAAGTTAAAATATACATTACTGACACCAAAAACAGAGGGTTCCATTCGTACAATAACAATAGATCCTCTTTTAGTTGCTATGCTAATACAGCATAAACAACAACAAGAAAAAATAATAAAAGATAACAAACCTTTTATAAAGACGATGATTTTATTTTCTCAACCAATGAAGGTTATCCTAAGACAATTAAGCACTTATCAATTAGAATGCAGAGATTACTTAAGAAAACATCTATACAAAAACAAGTAACACCCCATTCATTTAGACATACTCATACGTCTTTGTTAATTGAGGCAAATGTACACATAAAAGAGATACAAGAACGATTAGGGCATTCAGATATTAATACAACAATGGACATATACGCACACATGACAAAGAACATAAAAAAAGAGGCTTCCAATAAGTTTAGTAACTTAATGAAAGACCTCTCTAAAAATCTTATTGACTAATATCGGTCACCTTTTCGGACACTATATTAGGTGTAAAGACTTTTGAACGTTGATATAATAAGGTTTTTACACCTAAATTACATCATTCCGCCCATGCCGCCCATGCCCATGCCGCCCATGTCAGGCATTGCTGGTGCATTTGGTTCTGGCTTGTCAGCAACTACAGCTTCAGTTGTTAAGAACATAGCTGCAACAGATGCTGCGTTTTGAAGTGCAGAACGAGTTACTTTTGCTGGGTCTACGATACCAGACTCAAGCATGTTTACCCATTCGCCAGTTGCTGCGTTGAAACCAACGCCTACTTTTTCGCCTTTTAAGCGTTCTACAACTACAGATCCTTCTAGACCAGCGTTGATTGCGATTTGGCGAACTGGCTCTTCTAATGCACGAAGTACAATGTTGATACCTGTTGCTTCGTCGCCTTCAGCTGAAATAGAAGCTACTTTCGTATATACGTTCATAAGTGAAGTACCACCACCTGCAACAATACCTTCTTCTACTGCTGCACGAGTTGAGTTAAGTGCATCTTCAATACGAAGTTTGCGCTCTTTTAACTCAGTTTCAGTTGCTGCACCTACTTTAATTACCGCTACGCCACCCGCTAGTTTAGCAAGACGCTCTTGTAACTTTTCACGATCGAATTCAGAAGTTGTTTCTTCTAATTGCGCACGGATTTGACCGATGCGAGCTTCGATTTGCTCTGTGTTTCCAATACCTTCAACTACAGTTGTGTTTTCTTTCGTTACAACAATTTTACCAGCGCGTCCTAAAGATGCAACTGTAGCAGATTTTAAGTCACGTCCTAATTCTTCAGTGATTACTTCGCCACCAGTTAAGATTGCGATATCTTCTAGCATTGCTTTACGACGGTCACCAAATCCAGGAGCTTTAACAGCTACTACATTGAATGTACCACGAAGTTTGTTCACTACTAATGTAGCTAATGCTTCGCCTTCTACATCTTCAGCAATGATAAGAAGTGGTTTACCTTGTTGTACTACTTGCTCTAATACTGGTAAGATTTCTTGGATGTTAGAAATCTTCTTATCAGTAATTAAGATATATGGGTTATCAAGAACTGCTTCCATTTTGTCAGAATCAGTAATCATGTAAGGAGATGCATATCCGCGATCAAATTGCATACCCTCTACTACGTCTAATTCTGTCGTGAATCCTTTAGATTCTTCTAAAGTAATAACGCCATCGTTACCAACGCGCTCCATTGCTTCAGCAATCAATTGACCCACTTCTTCATCAGCAGCAGAAATAGCAGCTACTTGTGCGATTGAAGATTTACCTTCGATTGGTTTAGAAATTGTTTTTAATTCTGCAATTGCAGCAGTAACAGCTTTTTCGATACCTTTACGAAGGCCCATTGGGTTTGCACCAGCTGTTACGTTTTTTAAGCCTTCACGAATCATAGCTTGCGCTAATACAGTTGCAGTTGTTGTTCCGTCACCAGCTACATCATTTGTTTTGCTAGCAACTTCTGCTACTAATTTCGCACCCATGTTTTCGAATGCATCTTCTAATTCGATTTCTTTTGCGATTGTTACACCATCATTTGTAATAAGTGGTGAACCGAATTTTTTCTCAAGTACAACGTTACGACCTTTTGGTCCAAGCGTTACTTTTACTGCATTTGCAAGAGTGTCGACACCGCGAAGCATCGAACGACGTGCTTCTTCACTAAATTTAATATCTTTTGCCATAATAATTGACCCCCTTGGATTTTTAAAATGTATATAATTAACCGATAACTGCTAAAATGTCACTTTCACGTAAAATCAAGTAGTCTGTACCTTCGTATTTCACTTCAGTACCTGCATATTTTGAGAAGATGATAAGATCACCTGCTGCTACCTCTAAAGCAACACGCTCACCATTTTCAAGCACTCGACCAGTACCTACTGCAATAACTTTACCCTCTTGTGGTTTTTCTTTTGCAGTATCTGGTAATACAATACCACTTGCTGTTTTTTCTTCTGCTTGAACAAGCTCAATTACAACGCGATCACCTAATGGCTTTAGCATGAACAATAACCTCCTCATTTTGTTATGTAAATTTTCTTTATTAGCACTCAAGTTCCTCGAGTGCTAACACACTTATAATAATAAATAATCTAAATTTCTTTTGCAAGTAAAAAAATCATAATTTTTTCGCAAATTACTATATACACTTTTCTATATAGAATTTTTGCAAACATAATCTAATTCTCATTGCTCCTTCTTCATGCTGCCTTTACTATATGAATCGTTGTTTCCACTTATCGTATGTTACAATATGAAAGACACCATAAGTTGTTTTCTCTATACGTACAACTTTTTCCTGTCTCCTATTGCACTTTCCAATACAGATTTACAAAAAAATAATAATAGAAATAAATATTATGTATCGCCGGTAGGGTATTTACATGTTATCCTGCCTTATCTCATACACTAGAGTTAGAAAGGATGGTTAAACCGCTTGAAAAAACAATATTGGTGGATTATCGTTACATACATTTTGATGCAGTTATCAGGTATTGCCGGATTACCACTTCTTCTGAAAACCGGACTATACGATAATAGGGGATTTACTAAAGAGGAAAAAATTCAACTCATAACCGGACATTGGGCTATTATTAGCTTCTTCATTGCATTATGCATTGTACTTTGGCTACTTAGAACAGATATTCGTGATCGGCATTTAGATAAAATGCGTGCTACTGTTCCTGCTACAATTGGCTGGATTATTATCGGTTTCTTCTTAGCATTTTTCTCACAAATACTAGCTGCTACGATTGAAATGCGTTTACTAGGAGTCAAACAAGGTTCTGAGAATACGACAAGACTTATGGAGATTGCACGGACTACACCTTGGTTTCTTATCGTTGTCTCTATAATAGGGCCTATTTTAGAAGAAGTTGTATTTAGAAAAATTTTATTTGGCACACTGCATAAGAAATTTAACTTCTTTATTGCCGCTATCATCAGTTCACTTGTATTTGCGGCAATTCATTTTGATTTTACTCATTTATTGGTATACACTTCTATGGGGCTCGTATTCGCCTTTTTATATGTAAAAACGAAGCGAATTATCGTTCCTATAGCAGCTCACGTTACGATGAATACATTAGTCGCTATCGGGCAAGTTTTGATGAGCAATGAGCAAATTCAGGAAATGATTAAAGAAGCTGAAAAAATGCAAGGATTTATCGGAGGATTTTAGTATGAGAAACTCACCATTGTTCATGGCTGCATTGTACTTCCTTCTTGGATGTGTATTTACACGCTTCGCCATTATGAACGTGACAGATACAATCTGGAATCTGTGGACAATACTATTTGCAGTTATGGCAACAATTGATTTTAATTTGGCTCTTCGACTGATTTTAGTCAAATTTACAAAAAGTAAACAATAATAAAACGCAGAGGTAATTTCCTCTGCGTTTTTATTGTGGGTAATTCTTTAAAAAGTAAACAAGTGTCTGTAATTCTACAGCCAAATCAATATGATGAATTCGTATATTCTCTGATACATTTAATCGTGCTGGTGTAAAATTCAAAATCCCGTGTACATTTGTTTCAGCCAGTCTATCTGCTACAGCCTGCGCGACAGTAGCAGGTACTGTTAATATTGCCACTTGTATATCATTCGTTAAACGTTCTTCTAATTCATCTAAATGATATACAGGAATACCCCCGATTTCTTTTCCAACTTTCTCTTCATTAACATCAAATGCCATTTCAATTTTTGTATTATTGTTTTTCGTGAAATTATAATGTAAGAAAGCGGTCCCTAAATTACCTACTCCAATAAGTGCTACACGTGTTATATCATCTTGATCAAGCGTTTCTCGGAAAAATGATAATAAGTAATTCACATTATACCCATACCCCTTTTTCCCTAACGCTCCAAAATATGAAAAATCTCTTCGAATGGTTGCGGAATCTACCTTTACCGCCTCACTCAATTCTGCCGATGAAACACGTTGCTTACCAGAAAGAGATAAGTTTTGGATAAATCGATAGTATAGAGGCAATCTTTTAGCAGTGGCCTGTGGAATTTTTTGCTGATCCATATAACCTCTCCTCTCTCCCTATCTTTACTCATATACTTGAAACAAATACAGAAGTTTAGCACTCATGAATTTCCCTGTATAATAGAAAGAAGAAGTATTCTCTCTTTATTTTAAACTATACACTATTTTTAGTATGATTGAGAAATATAAACATGGCAAAGTTAAGAAATTATTTGAGGTGAAAACATTGATTTTATTACAAGTGAATGGGCTTTCAAAATTATACGGTGCAGAAACGATTCTTGCAAACATAAAATTGGAAGTTCAAACGAAAGATCGCATTGCATTAGTTGGACGCAACGGAGCTGGAAAATCTACATTATTAAAAATCATTGCTGGAGAATTATCTCACGATGGCGGTGAAATTATAAAACCGAAAGATGTCTCAATAGGGTATTTAGCTCAAAATACTGGTTTAGAAACTTCTTTAACCATTTGGGATGAAATGCTTACTGTCTTTACTCATTTACAGCAAATGGAGACAAGACTTCGAAGGCTTGAGCAAGAAATGGGTAAAGAAAAAAACTTTTCAAATGCTACTATCTACGAAAAATTACTGGCTGACTACGATCAATTACAACTAGATTATAAAGACCAAGGTGGCTATCAATATGAAGCTGATATTCGTTCTATTTTAAGCGGTCTCGGCTTCCCTGTCGAAACACATCAAACGACAATTTCTACATTAAGCGGTGGGCAGAAGACTCGATTAGCTCTCGGTAAATTATTATTAACAAAACCGGACTTACTTATTTTAGATGAGCCAACAAACCATTTAGACATTGAAACATTAACATGGCTTGAGCAATATTTACAAGGCTATCCTGGCGCTATTTTAATCGTTTCTCACGATCGTTATTTCTTAGATAAACTTGTTACACAAGTATATGAAATTTCTAATAAAGAGAGCAGACGATATGTTGGTAACTATAGTAAATATTTAGATTTAAAAGCTGCATTATACGAACAAGAAATGAAACGTTTCGAAAAACAACAAGATGAAATCGCTAAGCTTGAAGACTTTGTCCAAAAGAACATCGCCCGCGCATCTACGACGAAACGCGCTCAAAGTCGCCGTAAACAATTAGATCGAATGGAATTATTGACTAGACCCGTAGGTGATTCTAAATCGGCATCATTTCACTTCGATATTGAAAAGCAAAGCGGAAACGATGTCTTGCAAGTACAGGACGTTTCAATTGGATATGATCAAGAACCGATTATTGAGCATGTAAACATGCGATTAACTCGTGGTGATAGTGTTGCCCTAGTCGGACCAAATGGAATCGGGAAATCCACATTATTAAAATCAATTGTGAATAAGTTACAAACATTAAGTGGGAAAGTTTCCTTTGGATCAAATGTGTCTGTTGGGTATTATGACCAAGAACAAGCTAACTTAACATCTTCTAAGCGAGTTTTAAACGAACTGTGGGATGAATATCCATTGCAACCTGAAAAGGAAATTCGCACGATACTAGGCAACTTTTTATTCACAGGAGATGATGTACTAAAACCGGTATCTTCTCTTAGCGGTGGTCAAAAAGCTCGATTAGCTCTAGCGAAACTAATGATGCAAAAATCTAATTTATTGATTCTAGATGAGCCGACGAACCATCTAGATTTAAATAGTAAAGAAATTTTAGAGAATGCTTTAATCGATTACCCAGGAACCCTTTTATTTGTCTCGCATGATCGCTACTTTATTAACCGTGTAACAACTACAGTTGTTGAGTTATCAACAGACGGTGCACAAGAATACTTAGGTGATTATGATTACTATGTTGAAAAGAAAAACGAAATGATTGAACGTGCGGAATTTGAACAGCAAGAAAATCAGGCACCTGTTCAAAAGACTGTAGCTCAAGAAAAATTAAATTATCTTGAAGAAAAAGAACGCAAAAAATTAGAACGTCAACGTACTAGAAAAATAGAAGAGTTAGAGCAAAATATTGCAAACTTAGAAGATGAAATCGCTACGCTAGAGGATCAACTTTGTCTACCTGAGGTATATGCGGATTACGAAAAAGCTAGCGAGATTACAACTAGAAAACAGATGCTTCAAGAACAACTAGAAAGCGATATGGCGGAGTGGGAAGAATTACACATATAAATGTTGAAAAGCTCTTATTACCCCATAAAATAGAAATACTTGAATACAAACAAGGTAGCTTTAACAATTAAAGTTGCCTTGTTTTTTATTTCCCAAAAAAATGCCCCTTTAAAGGTCTGACTTCCATCCGTTTTTCCACAATGTTATACACATATCCACCATTATACTATAAAGGTAAAAATAACTTTTCCACAGTATCAACAAAACAACAAAAAGTTGTCCACATTTTATATTCACAATAAAACCCACATTATCAACAGATAATGTGGGTTTTATCCACAAGTTGTGGTTAATTTTGTGTATAACTATGCTTCGAGATCTAATCCTGGATTCGCATTTAAAGCTAATGTCGCGCGTTTTCCTTGTTCATATGCGATTGTACCTGCCGCCGCAATCATTGCTGCATTATCTGTGCATAAAGATAGCGGCGGGATAATTAGTTCTATATTTTCTTTTTTTGCAAATTCCGTTTCCAAACGTGCACGAAGTCCTTTATTTGCTGCCACACCCCCAGCAAGAAGCAATTGCTTTACATGATAAGCTTCTGCCGCACGAGACGCCTTCGTTACGAGTACATCTATTACACTTTCTTGGAAGCTAGCTGCTAAATCTTCCGGTGGAATTTCTATACCGCGTTGTTTGGCATTATGCACAGTGTTAATAACTGCAGATTTTAATCCACTAAAGCTAAAATCATATGAATCTGGTTCTAGCCATGCACGTGGTAAATCAATCGTCGGCTGTCCCTCATGTGCAAGACGATCAATATGAGGTCCACCTGGATAAGGCATAGATAATGTACGAGCTACTTTATCATACGCTTCTCCCGCTGCATCATCTCTCGTTTCACCAATCACTTCAAACGACCCATGCTTCTTCATATAGACAAGCTCTGTATGTCCACCAGATACAACAAGTGATAACAATGGGAATTGCAGTTCTTTTACTAAACGATTCGCATAAATGTGACCTGCGATATGATGAACACCTACAAGAGGAATATCATGAGCAAAGGCGATCGCTTTCGCTGCATTTACTCCTATTAAAAGAGCACCTACTAACCCTGGTCCTTCCGTTACTGCAATTGCATCAATATCTTCAAAAGTTATATTCGCTTCTTTTAAAGCTTCTTCTAACACAACTGTAATTTGTTCTACATGATGACGAGATGCGATTTCTGGTACAACTCCGCCAAAACGTTTATGACTTTCAATTTGTGACGCAACAACATTTGCTACTATTTCCGTTCCATTTTTAACAACTGCTACAGCTGTTTCATCACAGCTTGTTTCAATACCAAGTATAATCGTATTTTTTTCCATTATATATTCACCCACATTACAAGACCATCTTCTTGATTGTCTGAATAGTATCCTTTACGAATCCCACCGTTTTGGAATCCATGTTTTCGATATAACTGTTTCGCTACCTCATTTGAAACACGAACTTCAAGCGTCATCGTTTTCGCTCCCAATTCCTTCGCTTGCTCTATTACTTCTTTCAATAAAGCGTCTCCAAGCTTTTGGCCACGATATTCCGGCAAAATAGCTATGTTTGTTATATGCGACTCATCAATAATCATCCATAAACCACAGTAACCAATTACGAGACCATCTTTTTCTATTACAACATAGTACGCATAGTCATTTAGTGTTAATTCGCGATAAAATGCATCCGCAGTCCAAGGAGTCGAAAAAGATGATTCTTCAATAGCTACAATTTGAGCAATATCATCAGTCGTCATCTTTCTAAATGTCATATCCATTTCGATAGCCCCTACTTCTTTTGACTTTCTAGCCATTTTGTCTCAGCTTCCGCTAAACGAAGGTAACTAGGAACAAAAGTGTGCACACTTTGCTCTTCCTTTTGTAGTCCTAAAAATGCTAACTCACTTGGTCTTGGGTTATTCTTTGTGAAAGAAGCGCATACAGCTTGTTCACCTAAATATTCTACAATTGTCTCTTTATGCAATTTAACATCATTACCAATAAATAGCACAGGTTGCCCTTTATCTTTTAACATCTGCAACCAATCCACAATAAGGACGATACGATCTTCTTCTATAGAAGTTAACTGATCCTCTTCATATGTATACAGACCTGTAT
The DNA here is from genome assembly GCF_000746925.1 of Bacillus clarus. Taxonomy (GTDB): domain Bacteria; phylum Bacillota; class Bacilli; order Bacillales; family Bacillaceae_G; genus Bacillus_A; species Bacillus_A clarus. The sequence continues at coordinate 2,582,295 of NZ_JMQC01000008.1, read as the reverse complement.
AAATCTGTCCACGTCGTCCATCAAATAAAGGACAAATGATACCGTTAAAATTAACACCATTTGCAGCCAAGACTTCTAAACTAGATACACCTACAATTGGTATTTGTAACGACCAAGCTAATGTCTTAGCTGCCGTAACTCCAATACGAACACCTGTATAAGAACCCGGACCAGCAGCTACGACTATTTTATTTAATTCTTTTGGCTTCACATTACATTCTTTCAAAAGTTGTTCTACGGCTGGCATAAGGCGTACAGAATGGTTCTTTGTTAAGTTTGTAATGATTTCCCCAACCACAGTGTCCTCTTCAATAAGAGAAACACCCATTACGTAATTTGAAGTATCAATTGCTAGTACTTTCATTTTGTAATAGCTCCTCACATAATCTAATATAGCGTTCTCCAATTGGCTCAAGTACGATTTTCCTTGTATCATTTCCCCCATGGAATAAGCTAATTTGTAATTTTTCATTCGGCAAATATCCTTCTATTAAATGTGCCCATTCCACTACCGTTATACCTTCGCCATAAAAATATTCATCAAACCCTAAATCTTCTTCACTTTCTGCTAAACGATATACATCCATATGATATAGCGGTAATCTGCCTTTATATTCTTTAATAATGTTGAAAGTTGGGCTATTTACAACTCTTTTCACACCAAGACCTTTTGCTAGACCTTTTGTAAATGTCGTCTTACCAGCTCCAAGATCTCCTTCTAAAATAATTACATCTTGTGCTTGAACAAGTTGTCCTAGCTTTTCTGATAGTTGCTGTGTTTCTTCAGAAGACATTGTTGTTACTTCGTATTTATTCAAAGGTTTCACCTACTTTACTTACAATATTCTCTGCTCTTTATTATACAGATTTTTTCACATTGTTTCATTTTGAACATATAAAAAAGTCCTTAGGAGTTGTCCTAAGGATAGAGTGACTGTCTTTATTAGTTTTTTTAAAAATAAATAAAAAAATACGAAACAACTCGTTTCGTTCTTTTCTTTGTATAAAATGGCGGTCCCGACCGGGGTCGAACCGGCGATCTCCTGCGTGACAGGCAGGCATGTTAACCACTACACCACGGGACCATTTGGTTGCGGGGACAGGATTTGAACCTGCGACCTTCGGGTTATGAGCCCGACGAGCTACCAGACTGCTCCACCCCGCGATGATATAATAGCTTGGCGACGTCCTACTCTCACAGGGACAAGGTCCCAACTACCATCGGCGCTAGAGAGCTTAACTTCCGTGTTCGGTATGGGAACGGGTGTGACCTCTCTGCCATCATCACCAAACTATGAAGGCATATTCCTTCAAAACTAGATAACATTTGCTACATATTATATGGTTAAGTCCTCGATCTATTAGTATTCGTCAGCTCCACATGTCACCATGCTTCCACCTCGAACCTATCAACCTGATCATCTTTCAGGGATCTTACTAGCTTACGCTATGGGAAATCTCATCTTGAGGGGGGCTTCATGCTTAGATGCTTTCAGCACTTATCCCTTCCGCACATAGCTACCCAGCTATGCCCTTGGCAGAACAACTGGTACACCAGCGGTGCGTCCATCCCGGTCCTCTCGTACTAAGGACAGCTCCTCTCAAATTTCCTACGCCCACGACGGATAGGGACCGAACTGTCTCACGACGTTCTGAACCCAGCTCGCGTACCGCTTAATGGGCGAACAGCCCAACCCTTGGGACCGACTACAGCCCCAGGATGCGATGAGCCGACATCGAGGTGCCAAACCTCCCCGTCGATGTGGACTCTTGGGGGAGATAAGCCTGTTATCCCCGGGGTAGCTTTTATCCGTTGAGCGATGGCCCTTCCATGCGGAACCACCGGATCACTAAGCCCGACTTTCGTCCCTGCTCGACTTGTAGGTCTCGCAGTCAAGCTCCCTTATGCCTTTGCACTCTACGAATGATTTCCAACCATTCTGAGGGAACCTTTGGGCGCCTCCGTTACACTTTAGGAGGCGACCGCCCCAGTCAAACTGCCCACCTGACACTGTCTCCCGGGTCGATAAGACCCGTAGGTTAGAATTTCAATACAGTCAGGGCGGTATCCCACCAGCGCCTCCACCGAAGCTAGCGCTCCGGTTTCAAAGGCTCCCGCCTATCCTGTACAAACTGTACCAAAATTCAATATCAGGCTACAGTAAAGCTCCACGGGGTCTTTCCGTCCTGTCGCGGGTAACCTGCATCTTCACAGGTACTATAATTTCACCGAGTCTCTGGTTGAGACAGTGCCCAAATCGTTACACCTTTCGTGCGGGTCGGAACTTACCCGACAAGGAATTTCGCTACCTTAGGACCGTTATAGTTACGGCCGCCGTTTACTGGGGCTTCAGTTCAGAGCTTCGCTTACGCTAACCCCTCTCCTTAACCTTCCAGCACCGGGCAGGTGTCAGCCCCTATACTTCGCCTTACGGCTTCGCAGAGACCTGTGTTTTTGCTAAACAGTCGCTTGGGCCTATTCACTGCGGCTTTCCGTTAAGAAAGCACCCCTTCTCCCGAAGTTACGGGGTCATTTTGCCGAGTTCCTTAACCAGAGTTCTCTCGCACACCTTAGGATTCTCTCCTCGCCTACCTGTGTCGGTTTGCGGTACAGGCACCTTTTATCTCGCTAGAAGCTTTTCTTGGCAGCGGGGAATCAAAGACTTCGCTCCATAAGGAGCTTCCCCATCACAGCTCAGCCTTCGCGATAAGCGGATTTGCCTACTTATCAGCCTAACTGCTTGGACGTGCACAACCAATCGCACGCTTCTTCTATCCTTCTGCGTCCCTCCATTGCTCAAACGATAAAGAGGTGGTACAGGAATATCAACCTGTTGTCCATCGCCTACGCCTGTCGGCCTCGGCTTAGGTCCTGACTAACCCTGAGCGGACGAGCCTTCCTCAGGAAACCTTAGGCATTCGGTGGACGGGATTCTCACCCGTCTTTCGCTACTCATATCGGCATTCTCACTTCTAAGCACTCCACCAGTCCTTCCGGTCTGACTTCACTGTCCTTAGAACGCTCCCCTACCACTGATACCATAGGTATCAATCCGCAGCTTCGGTGGTGTATTTAGCCCCGGTACATTTTCGGCGCAGAGTCACTCGACTAGTGAGCTATTACGCACTCTTTAAATGGTGGCTGCTTCTAAGCCAACATCCTAGTTGTCTAAGCAACTCCACATCCTTTTCCACTTAATACACACTTTGGGACCTTAGCTGGCGGTCTGGGCTGTTCCCTTTTGACTACGGATCTTATCACTCGCAGTCTGACTCCCAAGGATAAGTCATTGGCATTCGGAGTTTGACTGAATTCGGTAATCCGATGAGGACCCCTAGTTCAATCAGTGCTCTACCTCCAAGACTCTTACACTTGAGGCTAGCCCTAAAGCTATTTCGGGGAGAACCAGCTATCTCCAGGTTCGATTGGAATTTCTCCGCTACCCACACCTCATCCCCGCACTTTTCAACGTGCGTGGGTTCGGGCCTCCATTCAGTGTTACCTGAACTTCACCCTGGACATGGGTAGATCACCTGGTTTCGGGTCTACGACCACGTACTAAACGCCCTATTCAGACTCGCTTTCGCTACGGCTCCGCCTCTTCAGCTTAACCTCGCACAGGATCGTAACTCGCCGGTTCATTCTACAAAAGGCACGCCATCACCCATTAACGGGCTCTGACTATTTGTAGGCACACGGTTTCAGGATCTCTTTCACTCCCCTTCCGGGGTGCTTTTCACCTTTCCCTCACGGTACTGGTTCACTATCGATCACTAGGGAGTATTTAGCCTTGGGAGATGGTCCTCCCAGATTCCGACGGAATTTCACGTGTTCCGCCGTACTCAGGATACATTCAAGAGAGAGAACGAAGTTTCGACTACAGGGCTGTTACCTTCTGTGACGAGCCTTTCCAGGCTGCTTCGTCTACCTCGTTCCTTTGTAACTCCGTATAGAATGTCCTACAACCCCAAGAGGCTTGCCTCTTGGTTTGGGCTAGATTCCGTTTCGCTCGCCGCTACTCAGGAAATCGCATTTGCTTTCTCTTCCTCCAGGTACTTAGATGTTTCAGTTCCCTGGGTCTGTCTTCCTTACCCTATGTATTCAGATAAGGATACCATACCATTACGTATGGTGGGTTTCCCCATTCGGAAATCTTCGGATCAAAGCTTACTTACAGCTCCCCGAAGCATATCGGCGTTAGTCCCGTCCTTCATCGACTCCTAGTGTCAAGGCATCCACCGTGCGCCCTTTCTAACTTAACCAAACTAAAATTAAAAAATATGAGCTACACTGTTATCTAGTTTTCAAAGAACATACATTTATATATGAGAGATAGTTCTCTCAAAACTGAACAAAACGAAACACGGAAACTTATATTGATGAACAGCGTTCATCAATTCTCCATAGAAAGGAGGTGATCCAGCCGCACCTTCCGATACGGCTACCTTGTTACGACTTCACCCCAATCATCTGTCCCACCTTAGGCGGCTGGCTCCAAAAAGGTTACCCCACCGACTTCGGGTGTTACAAACTCTCGTGGTGTGACGGGCGGTGTGTACAAGGCCCGGGAACGTATTCACCGCGGCATGCTGATCCGCGATTACTAGCGATTCCAGCTTCATGTAGGCGAGTTGCAGCCTACAATCCGAACTGAGAACGGTTTTATGAGATTAGCTCCACCTCGCGGTCTTGCAGCTCTTTGTACCGTCCACTGTAGCACGTGTGTAGCCCAGGTCATAAGGGGCATGATGATTTGACGTCATCCCCACCTTCCTCCGGTTTGTCACCGGCAGTCACCTTAGAGTGCCCAACTTAATGATGGCAACTAAGATCAAGGGTTGCGCTCGTTGCGGGACTTAACCCAACATCTCACGACACGAGCTGACGACAACCATGCACCACCTGTCACTCTGCTCCCGAAGGAGAAGCCCTATCTCTAGGGTTGTCAGAGGATGTCAAGACCTGGTAAGGTTCTTCGCGTTGCTTCGAATTAAACCACATGCTCCACCGCTTGTGCGGGCCCCCGTCAATTCCTTTGAGTTTCAGCCTTGCGGCCGTACTCCCCAGGCGGAGTGCTTAATGCGTTAACTTCAGCACTAAAGGGCGGAAACCCTCTAACACTTAGCACTCATCGTTTACGGCGTGGACTACCAGGGTATCTAATCCTGTTTGCTCCCCACGCTTTCGCGCCTCAGTGTCAGTTACAGACCAGAAAGTCGCCTTCGCCACTGGTGTTCCTCCATATCTCTACGCATTTCACCGCTACACATGGAATTCCACTTTCCTCTTCTGCACTCAAGTCTCCCAGTTTCCAATGACCCTCCACGGTTGAGCCGTGGGCTTTCACATCAGACTTAAGAAACCACCTGCGCGCGCTTTACGCCCAATAATTCCGGATAACGCTTGCCACCTACGTATTACCGCGGCTGCTGGCACGTAGTTAGCCGTGGCTTTCTGGTTAGGTACCGTCAAGGTGCCAGCTTATTCAACTAGCACTTGTTCTTCCCTAACAACAGAGTTTTACGACCCGAAAGCCTTCATCACTCACGCGGCGTTGCTCCGTCAGACTTTCGTCCATTGCGGAAGATTCCCTACTGCTGCCTCCCGTAGGAGTCTGGGCCGTGTCTCAGTCCCAGTGTGGCCGATCACCCTCTCAGGTCGGCTACGCATCGTTGCCTTGGTGAGCCGTTACCTCACCAACTAGCTAATGCGACGCGGGTCCATCCATAAGTGACAGCCGAAGCCGCCTTTCAATTTCGCACCATGCAGTGCAAAATGTTATCCGGTATTAGCCCCGGTTTCCCGGAGTTATCCCAGTCTTATGGGCAGGTTACCCACGTGTTACTCACCCGTCCGCCGCTAATTTCATAAGAGCAAGCTCTTAATCCATTCGCTCGACTTGCATGTATTAGGCACGCCGCCAGCGTTCATCCTGAGCCAGGATCAAACTCTCCAATAAAGTTAGTTTGTCTAGCATCTAAAATAAAAATTGACGTTTCACGTTGTTTGTTTCGTTCAGTTTTCAAAGAACTAAAAGCGGGTGAAGAGAATCGAACTCTCGACCAGAGCTTGGAAGGCTCTTGTTTTACCACTAAACTACACCCGCGTGGTCGGGAAGACAGGATTTGAACCTGCGACCCCCTGGTCCCAAACCAGGTGCTCTACCAAGCTGAGCCACTTCCCGTAATGGCGCGCCCGAGAGGAGTCGAACCCCTAACCTCTTGATCCGTAGTCAAACGCTCTATCCAATTGAGCTACGGGCGCTTATTCATGATGTTTTGTCGTTGTTGTATTTCAGCGACTCAATTATCTTACCATACTGCCATTTTAAATGCAAGTACTTTTTTAAGATTTTTTGATGCGGCCGAGAGGACTTGAACCTCCACGGGGTTTCCCCCACTAGGCCCTCAACCTAGCGCGTCTGCCGTTCCGCCACGACCGCGGAAAAAACAAAAAGTGAGCCATGAAGGATTCGAACCTTCGACCCTCTGATTAAAAGTCAGATGCTCTACCAACTGAGCTAATGGCTCGTAAATGGCTGGGCTAGCTGGATTCGAACCAGCGCATGACGGAGTCAAAGTCCGTTGCCTTACCGCTTGGCTATAGCCCATCGGAAAATCATTCGTTTTTCAAGACGAGATTCATTTTAACATAGTGAGCAATAAAAAACAACCGCTTTATAGCAGAAGTTAAAATGGCGGTCCCGACCGGGGTCGAACCGGCGATCTCCTGCGTGACAGGCAGGCATGTTAACCACTACACCACGGGACCATTCAATCTTAAAGTTAATCTCGAATTAATTTCATTCTACTTATTACTATTATATTAATGGTGGAGGATGACGGGATCGAACCGCCGACCCCCTGCTTGTAAGGCAGGTGCTCTCCCAGCTGAGCTAATCCTCCGAAGTGGTGACCCGTACGGGATTCGAACCCGTGTTACCGCCGTGAAAGGGCGGTGTCTTAACCACTTGACCAACGGGCCAATATGAATGGCAGAGAAGAAGGGATTCGAACCCTCGCACCGCGTTCGCGATCTACTCCCTTAGCAGGGGAGCCCCTTGAGCCACTTGGGTACTTCTCTGTATGGCTCCGCAGGTAGGACTCGAACCTACGACCGATCGGTTAACAGCCGATAGCTCTACCACTGAGCTACTGCGGAATAAGAAAGACAATTTGTATCTTATAAAATTTCTTATTATAAGTCAAGACGTTTTTAAAACATCTTGTACAAATGTGACATGTTTATAATATACTGGATTGATTTTTAACTGTCAAGGTGTTTTTAAAATCTGTTTTAACTTCCCTTTACACTTCCCACAAACATATCTTTCAGTATTTATCCGGCGCCGTCTTACATATTGAAAAGAACATCCTATGCATTCATATACATACGTTTTTGTTTCCTTCTTCTCATCAATCATCCTTTTACAAAATCTTGGTGCATCTACTTTCTTTAACAATCTACGAAAATCTTGATCTCGATGCTTATACCCTCTCCCCTCAATATGTAAATGATAATGACAAAGCTCATGTTTAATAATGCCTACTACTTCCTCTTTACCGTACATTTCATAATACCAATAATTGAGTTCTATATTATGACTCCTTAATAAATATCGTCCACCAGTTGTACGCAATCGCTTATTAAACATCGCTTTATGTAAAAAGGGTTTTCCGAAATATTGTAATGATATTTCTTCCACTAAACTTTGAACTTCCCGTTCGTTCATGCTCATTCCCACCTAAACAAAAAATAAACTTACACTTTTCTTCTTTCTTATACATATATTAAATAGTACATATACCCATCCTCATTCAAAAAGCGTAACTTCTATGAGGACCGCATTATTCATAGAAGTTCGCTAACCAACCTCTTATAACAAGTTTCCCGAAACCTCTATTATTAAAGTAAAAGGAAACTACTTATTTGAGCAGGATTAAACAAGGAGGGATTTCTATGCCCACGTGGCTAAAAAAACAAATGCAACGTGCATATTTTGAGAAAAACCGGTATCAAATCAAATTGCTAAATGAATGCTGGTTTTATTATAGCAAAATACATCAAAGCTCATAATCACTTAAACTTTCCTAGTCATAAAAAAAGAGCAGTTCTATCTGCTCTCTTTTCTTACTACTCAATCGGTAACATTGATAATGCAACACGACCTTTTTTCATATCAATATTATCTACCCATACCTTTACAATTTGCCCAACAGAAACAATATCGAGTGGATGCTTTACAAATTGTTTGCTTAATTTAGAAATATGTACTAAGCCATCTTGCTTCACACCGATATCAACAAAGGCACCGAAATCAACAACATTCCGAACCGTTCCTTCTAACTCCATACCACGCTTTAAATCTTCTAATTTTAAAATGTCCTTTTTCAAAAGCGGTTTCGGCAATTCATCCCTCATATCTCGCTCTGGACTAATTAAAGCATCTATAATATCAACTAATGTTGGTTCACCAATCTCCGTCTCCTGAGATAATTTAGAAATATCTACGCCCTCTAAACTCTTTTGCAAATGCGGTTTCCCTACATCACTCTTTGATAATCCCAAGTTTTTTAGTAACAATTCTACATTTTTATATTGTTCCGGATGAATACCTGTGCGATCTAATGGATTCGCTCCTTCTAATATACGTAAAAATCCAATACATTGCTCATATGTTTTTGCACCTAAACGAGGAATTTTCTTTAACTCAGTTCGCTTCGTAAATTTTCCTTCTTCCTCACGCTTAGCTACAATATTTTTCGCAACTGCTTTTGATAGCCCTGAAACGTATTGTAACAATGCAACTGAAGCCGTATTTACATTAACACCCACTTGGTTAACCGCTGTCTCTACTACAAATGTTAATGATTCATTTAATCTTTTTTGTGATACATCGTGCTGATATTGTCCTACCCCAACCGATTTAGGATCAATTTTCACAAGTTCAGCAAGTGGATCTTGTAAACGTCGCCCGATAGAAACCGCACTTCTTTCTTCAACTTGTAAGTCCGGAAACTCTTCACGAGCTAAATCGGAAGCTGAATATACACTAGCACCTGCTTCATTTACAATAATGTAAAATACATCCCGCTGCACATTTTGCAGCACATCTACTATAAATTCTTCTGTTTCCCTGGAAGCTGTACCGTTTCCAATTGCTATCATTTCTACTTCATATTTATCTATAATAGAAAGAACTTTCATTTTCGCATCCTCATATTTCCGAACAGGTGGATGCGGATAAATAACACCAATGTGAAGAACTTTCCCTGTATCATCCACTACAGACAATTTACACCCTGTTCTATATGCCGGATCTACTGCTAATACCACTTTCCCCTTCATCGGAGGCTGTAACAATAAATTACGTAAATTCTCAGAGAAGATATGAATCGCTTGTTCTTCCGCCGTTTCAGTCAATTCTTTACGTATTTCTCTTTCTATCGAAGGCTGAATCAATCGCTTATATCCATCTTCAATCGCTACTTGTACATAATCCGCGCTTTTAGAAGCTTCATCACGAATTACTTTTTTATGTAAAAACTGAAGAATTTCTTCCATTGGCGGGATAATAGAAACTCTTAGTACATCTTCCTTTTCACCACGGTTCATTGCTAACACGCGATGTGGCACTACTTTTTGTAACGGTTCTTCATATCCATAATACATTTCATATATATTTTTCTCGTCTTTTTCTTTATCTTTTACAGATGAAGATATGATTCCTTTTCGGAAAGTAGTATTTCGAATCCAACTGCGATAAGCTGCATCATCCGAAACAAGTTCTGCAATAATATCTTGCGCACCTTGCAACGCATCTTCCGCAGATTGTACTTCCTTTTCCTCATTAACAAATTCCATTGCCTTCTCTGTTGGATCTTCTTTTCTATATAACAATAACCATTTAGCTAATGGTTCTAGATTCTTTTCTTTAGCGATTGTCGCTTTTGTTCTTCTTTTTTCTTTATATGGACGATATAGATCTTCCACTTCTTGCAACTTTGTAGCAGCAACAATAAGGCGGCGTAACTCTTCCGTTAGTTTTCCCTTTTCACCAATAAGACGAAGAACCTCTTCTTTCCTATCTTCAAGTTGCATCATGTATTGCCATCTTTCTAAGATTGTACGAATTTGCACCTCATCTAAAGAGCCTGTCCATTCTTTACGGTAACGAGCAATAAATGGAACTGTATTACCTTCTTCTGTTAATTGAATAACATGACGAACTTGCTTTTCTGTAAAGCCTAATTCTTTCACTAACACTTTCATTAACGCTTGTCGATTATCTACCATTTCCATATACAACCGTAACCTCCTCTATAATAAAAAAAGTTGCTCCGTAAAGAGAGCAACTTAAACTGCCGATTTAAAAATCTATTAGTCCTAAACTAATTTGTAGAGCTTCATCTACACGACTCATCATCACCTCATCTAAATGAGTGATTTTGTCCGTTAAGCGTTGCTTATCGATTGTTCGAATCTGCTCGAGCAAGATAACAGAATCTCTCTCAAATCCGTACTTTTTTGCATCAATTTCCACATGTGTGGGCAATTTCGCTTTCTGAATCTGTGCAGTAATAGCCGCCACAATCACAGTCGGACTAAAACGATTTCCGATGTCATTTTGAATGACAAGAACCGGACGAACGCCTCCTTGCTCAGAACCAACAACTGGGGAAAGGTCTGCAAAATACACGTCGCCGCGTTTTACAATCAAAATATTACCCCCCGCTAACTAAGCGTTCTACTGTATGAGCTGCTTCATACTCTGCTAAGAAAGCTTCCGATGCAATACCAAGATTAATTTTTCCCATTTCAATGTACCCACGTCGCATTGATTCATGTTGGTAGCGTTTCTTCGTCTTATGTTGACGCAATAACAGTTGTGTTGCCTGGCAAATTAGTTCATGGCGATTCTTATTCTCTTGTTTTCCAATTCCGTCCAATTCCGTTACCACTTGCTTTGGCAACCGAACCACGATTTCAGTAGTTACACTTGATTCGGACACAAAAATACACCTCCACCGTCAACTACACACCCAAATATATATGACACCTATTGTAATAATACCATTGTATGGAGCCTGTTGCAAAGACTTCCTTATTCCTTGCTTATGTTTTCCAATTCACAAGTAAAACATTCATTCTCTTTAATTTTTCATCTCTTTCTAACAAAAAATGAAGGAATATCTCCCGCAGAAGTATATTACTTATGTTACTTTTATCGAATCGACTTTCCATCAGTGGATAAGGTCCCTTATCCACTGATGGAAAACCCTTAAATCATAAGAAGCATCATAAAAAACATCTCTTATAAATTATTTAAATAATTTATAACCTCTACAACTTTACCGTGCCGAATGAATATACGCGGAACGCGGAAACTTATCGTTGCAATAATTTCATAATTAATAGTACCTGCATATTCAGCAACCTCAGTTGCACTAATATATTCATCACCTTGTTTACCTATGAGTGTAACTTTTGTACCAAGAGGAACTTTACAAGGAAGATGTATCATAAATTGATCCATCGTTACTCTTCCTACAATCGGTACTCTTTCTCCGTTTACAAGCACCTTAAACCCTTGCATTCTTCTAAGCCATCCATCTGCATATCCAATTGCAACAGTAGCAATCCATTCTTCGGTTCTCGTCCGATAAGTGACATTATAGCTAATCCCATCACCTTTAATTACCTCTTTAATATGAGCAACTTTCGTATGGAGTGATAGCGCTGGTTCCAACTTAAATGGTAAAAACGGGCGTATTTCTACAGATGGTGATAACCCATACATCGCAATACCAATTCTCACTGCATTAAAGGTAATCCCTTGGAACCTTAAAGTTGCGGCACTATTAGCTGTATGAATAAATTTAGGATTCACTCCAAATTCTTTTAGCCAGCTTAACTGCTCTAAAAACGTATTATATTGCTTATCAAAGTAAGAAGTTTCTACTTCATCCGCTGTTGCAAAATGCGTATAGACTCCTTCTAACTTTAGAAATGGCGCATCTTCTAAGCTTTTTAAAAAACACTTTAATTCTTTACGTTTACGGATTCCAATTCGCCCCATACCACTATCAAAGTTAATATGAAATTTCATCGAACCGGAACCATCCCAAAGTTTTATCGCATCTTCTACCCATTCTTTTTGGAAAACAGTTAATGCCACATCATTTTCAGCAGCTACATTCACATCACGAGGAGGCGAAGGACCTATCACTAAAATCGGCGCAGTAATACCAGCTCTTCGAAGTACTAGCGCCTCGTCTAAAAAAGCAACCGCCAATCTTGTCGCACCCGCTTCTAATGCAGTTCTTGCTACTGGTACATAATCATGTCCATATGCATTTCCCTTCACTACAGCAAAAATTTCTACATTACTCGGAATAAATTCTTTAATATGCGTTACATTGTTATAGATTGCATCTAAGTCCACTTCCACCCAAGTATCACGGTAAAACGGTGATTCTTCCATAAAAAAACACTTCCTTATATACGATATGCGAAGCTTATTCTTTTATATGCGTCTTTTTATGAGATCCATTCCTCAAACCAAGAAAAGACGTGGTGCATATATATCACCACGTCTAAAAAGTTTACTTCACCTGCTTCGCTGTAACAGAACGAGCAACCATTAACAACTCATTCGGCTCTAAACCTTTAGACACGAGCATATATTCTACTCCGTTATGCGACCATGTTAAAGAGTCTTTTGTCAATGCACCAATCGTGAAACCAAGGTCCACTAACTCCCCACTTACACTTACAGCTGACGAAGCTTCCGCAACTTTTGCCTTTTCTTGTATTAAAGTGAAGGATTTCTTATTTCCAGTGTATGTGAGTATCGCACGCTTGCCACTGTCTGTCTTCAACTCTTTCTCTTCTTTTAAAACCATACCTTGCGGGGTATCAAGCGGATATAAAATGGCAAACGGTTTTTCTTCTTTTGCTGTTGTCTGAACATCAACTTGCGCTCTAGACATATTTTGTTTCGTATCAAATGCACTCTTATCAAACTTCGCATCAAACTTTACTTTAGAAAAATCTACCTTCACAAGAACATTTTGATCATTATCCATTAATTTTACAGAAACAGGTGTTAGATCACTTTTATTTAGTTTAATCTCTTGTTTAGGTAACATATTTTGATGTTGATAATTTGTTTTCGTTTTAAACACATAGTATTTATCTGTCTTCTCAAAAGATAGGTCCTTCTTATCTTGCAAAATGTCTCTTACAAGGGATTCATACAAGTAAGCCTGGCTGCTATTTTGTGGCCAATCACTCTGAAAACGGAAGCTCTTATTAAGTGCTGGCGTTAACACAAACACACCTTCATCATTTCTTAAAATAATTTGACTCTGTTCCTTTTTCTCATTCTTTAAATTCACACGATAATAAGAAGGCTCTTTATGCCAAATCTCCACATTATACTCCTGTGGTTCATTTCCCGTTTTAATAGATAGTTTTGCTTCAGCTTGATAACTCTTCATGCTCTTAACTTTAGATTCTAAATCTCGCAAAACATCTTCCTGTTTCTTTTCCATACAACCTGCTAACACAAAAACGGTCAATAAACCGACAATAACTAAAAATAGCCGCCTTTTCATCACTTCAGCCCCTTTGTCCCTATAAATGAATGGAAGATAGCTCTTCCTTATCGCTACCTCAAATATATGAGACAAAGATATAAAATATGCAGACTAGCGTGACGAGCTTTCTAAAACAACTTGAGCAACAGCAAACTCTTTACTATGACTAATGGATAAGTGAACAATATGTTCTGTATTTGCAAGGAGAATGGGTTTCCCTCTATCATCATTTCTTATTTCAATATCTAAGAAACTCACTTCTTTCCCAATACCAGTTCCGACTGCTTTGGAATATGCTTCTTTAGCTGCAAATCTTCCCGCAACAAACTCTACAAGGCGACTTCCTTTTAATCCTCCAGCAACATCACGTTCTCTCTCAGTCAAAATACGTTCCATAAATTTAAGCTTTCCATCTAGCATTTTTTCAATTCGATTTAACTCAATAATATCGATTCCAATCCCTACAATCATTTCAAAATCCCCTTCTTCTATTTAGCTTTCTTCATTCATATTGTAAGAATAACAGAGAATCTTTCTGATGCAAAAGGAGTGATACTAACAACATGCTAATCCCATCCACTCGTATTTCCTTACAACCCATCGTGTTCTCTTTACTTTGTATACAATTAATTATGATTATATTAGGCGAATTTCTCTTTTCTTCTACCGCGGCCTATAATGAATATATCGCTAAAGGAGAATGGTGGCGTTTCATAACTTCTTTATTTATACATGTAGACTTACAGCATTTTCTTGCCAATAGTATTTGTTTATTCATCCTTGGCTCTTCTATTGAAAAAGAACTAGGTCACTTTTCCTTCATCATTATATTTTTCATTTCTGGCATTAGCGGAAATATTTCTTCTTATATTATTATGCCCCTAGATTATATTCACGCCGGAGCATCTGGTGGTGTTTTCGGATTGCTCGGCGCACAACTGTTCATGTTATATAGCCGGTACCGCTCTTCTAAGCCGAAAGAACTCGCTATTTTTTCAACAATTATACTTATATTACTTCTCTTTACCTTCTTTAATCCTTCTGCCAATCCCATTAGTCATTTAACTGGGTTATTAATTGGCGGCATTTGCACCCCTTTTTTAACAAAAAAATTTGATGGTGCAGAGCTTATTTAATGTAAAAGCTCGCACCATCAATAATATCCACTTCACTTTTCTTACTTAAATCCCGCATTAATTGAAATAAAGATTCATCCTTTTTCTTCGCTTCAATCATACAATCAATTTGCGAGACACTTCCTTTTATCTTCTTTAAAAAAGATAAAAATGCATCTGCATCAATAAAATCCGCATGTGCTCTCGGGTCATTCCCCTCTCTCGGACTAGAAATATGCATTTTAACTGGTAACAAAGATGTTTCCCACGTATGAACAACGCGTGCCCAATATTCATGCCAATCTTCTCCATCGTTGTTCATCATATGATGATGTAAGTCAAACACAACTGGAATCTCTAATTTTTCACCTAAATACAATGTTTCCTCCAAAGAAAAGGTTGTATCATCATTTTCTAACATAATCATCTCTTGAATACCCCTAGGAACACTTGACCAACTTTCTATAAAACGCTCTAATGCAATTTCTTTATCGTTATAGCCACCGCCAACATGTAATACGCAGCGATGTTTCCGCTGTATCCCCATACCTTTTAATAAT
The DNA here is from genome assembly GCF_000746925.1 of Bacillus clarus. Classification (GTDB taxonomy): domain Bacteria; phylum Bacillota; class Bacilli; order Bacillales; family Bacillaceae_G; genus Bacillus_A; species Bacillus_A clarus. Next base: position 2,567,018 of record NZ_JMQC01000008.1, on the reverse strand, counting down.
TTCAGGTGCATTTGCAGCGTTTTCACGGATTGTTTAACAATATTTTCTTCAGGTGAATTTAGCACAACGAAATGATCTGGGTGGAAATCAATTCGCATGTTCATACGAATTGCATATTCACCTAACTCTTTCAACTTCTCCTTTAGGGGCCGAATATAATTCCAATCTAACAATTCTTCATGGTTCGCTAAAGGTATGAGTTTGGAACTCAGCCGAAAGAAGGATATGTTATGCCCTTTATTATGTTTTAATAAGCGCAAACAATTATCTAAATTAGAGTTAGCAATTCTTTCAAGCTTATGAATTGCAGCCTCTCGATCGTTAATCTTTTGAAACTGCGCATATGTCATCGTTTGAGAAGGAGATGCATTTTTCACATGCACACTCATTGCTACATAACCAAGTCTTACGAGCATAGAACACCTCTTTTCCATACAATCTATTATGTAGTATGTACAATTACAAAAATAAAAAAAGAGGATAACCCTTTTGGGCATCCTCTTTTTTATTAAGCTTGTGGCTTACGGCTATGATGTTTTCTTTCGCCGCGTCCATTTGAAGATCCAGGGCGACCTTGACCTTCACCTCTACGACCACGGTTACCATCACGGTTACCATCACGGCTACCATCACGATTGCGATCACGGTTACGACCATCGCCACCACCGCGTCCATCACGATTGCGATCACGGTTACGACCATCGCCGCCACCGCGTCCATCACGACTACGATTGCGGTTACCATCACGGTATCCGCCTCCGTTACCACCGCGTTTTTTAGAACCGCCACCTCTTGAAACAACTGGTGGTTCTGATGTTAAAGCGATTGGTGTTGTATCTGGCTCTTTTGTCATCATTTTTAAAGCAGCAGCTACTACTGTTACAGAGTCATTCTCTTCTAACATTTCTTCTGCAATACGCTTGTAGTATGATAAGTTATCATTTTCAATTGTGCTTTGAAGTTTTTCAGCGATTAAACGTTGTTGACCTTCTAATGCCTCGTCAAGTGTCGGTGCATCCATGCGGTCCATCTTACGTTTTGTTGTACGCTCGATATTTTTTAATTGTCCTGATTCACGTGGTGTTACAAATAACATTGCAATACCTTTTTTACCTGCACGACCAGTACGGCCAATACGGTGAACATATGATTCTGGATCTTGTGGAATATCGAAGTTATATACGTGTGTTACGCCTGAAATATCAAGACCACGTGCAGCAACGTCTGTTGCAACAAGAACTTCGATAGAACCTTCTTTAAATTTACGTAATACAGACATACGTTTCGCCTGAGTTAAATCACCGTGAATACCTTCCGCAGCATAACCACGTAAGTTTAATGCCTCTGATAATTCATCAACACGACGCTTTGTACGACCAAATACGATTGCAAGCTCTGGAGATTGAATATCTAATAAGCGTGTTAATACATCAAACTTTTTCTTTTCTTGCACTTCTAAATAGAACTGCTGAATGTTTGGCATTGTTACTTCTTTTGCTTTTACTTTAATGTGTTGAGGTTCAGTCATGAAACGCTCAGCAATACGACGGATTGGATCTGGCATTGTCGCTGAGAATAATAATGTTTGATGCGTTTCTGGCACATCTGTTAAAATCGCTTCAATATCTTCAATGAAGCCCATGTTTAACATTTCATCTGCTTCGTCAAGAACAACTGTCTCTACGTTTTGTAAGCGAAGTGTTTTACGGTTAATATGATCTAAAATACGACCCGGCGTACCAACAATAATGTGTGGGTGTTTTTTTAGAGCACGAATTTGGCGGTTAATATCTTGACCACCATAGATTGGTAAAATACGAACACGTTTATGTTTACCAATTTTGTATAGCTCTTCTCCAACTTGAATTGCTAATTCACGCGTTGGCGCGATAACAATACCTTGAACCGATTCTTTATGTGTATCCACTTTATCTAATAGTGGTAATCCGAATGCTGCTGTTTTCCCTGTACCTGTTTGCGCTTGCCCAATAATATCCTTACCTTGCAATGCATGTGGAATTGTTTCAGCTTGAATCGGTGTAGCCTCTTCAAAGCCCATACTTTCAACAGATTGCAGTAAAGACTCACTTAATCCTAATTCTCGAAATGTTGTCAATGTTACTTCTCCTTTTCTATCCTATACTTATCATTTAAAAAAAGGCGTTTTCCGAATTTGCGGAAAAGCCCTTTTCCTGAATGCTCACGTATATAAACGGGCGTATATTCTTCGCGAAAATACTTCTAAACGTTATTACACTTTATCAATTATAAGTTTTGTATGTGTAAAAAGCAAACCCAACTGTTACCTTATTTTCATATTCAGGGCTTTTTTCTTCACTTTTATTTTTTTATATTTACTGTAAGCGCTTATTATAAGTTTCCTCTATTTTCGTAGCTATCATCCCTATTTATATACACCAATTATTTCAACATCGTAATTACTTCTTCTAATTTCATACCGCGAGATGCTTTTACTAATACAACATCTTTCACAGCAACTACTGCTTGTAACTCTTTTACTAGTTCTTCTTTATTATCATACGCCTTTACGCGTTCTGCAGAAAAATTAATTTTTGCTCCTTCAGCAATTTGAGCCCCTAATCTACCGAATGTAAATACATATGCGATCTTTGCTGGGTCAATTAATTTTCCAACTTCATAATGAAATTGAACTTCTTGATCTCCAAGCTCTAGCATATCACCAAGTACAACGATTTTTTGAGCAAACCCATCTAAACCGTTCATTAAATGGAATGCCGCCTCCATAGCTGTCGGACTTGCATTGTAAGCATCATTGATAATTGTTAATCCACTATCCGTTTTTACAATTTCCATACGCATGCCCGTCATTTGAAGTGTTACTAAACCTTGTTTCATTTCTTCCCACGTTACACCAAAATGTTTCGCAATTGCCATTGAAGCAAGTGTATTATACACATTATGTTTCCCTAACACTGGTAAGTAGAATGAAATATTTTCATCTCTATTCATTTTAAAATGTGTCCCAGTTGCCTGTAATGTTACAGTCGTTGGATAATAATCATTTGCTCTAGCATCACCAAACGTAACTGTTTCAGCTATTAAATTCATTTCAGGAACACGATTCGTTAATAACGGCTCATCTCCGTTATATACGAACACTCCACCTTCTTGTAATCCTGTCACAATTTCTAACTTCGCTTCAGCAATTGCCTCACGAGAGCCTAAGTCCATTAAATGTGCCTCACCAATGTTCGTAATGATAGCTGCATTAGGACGAGCTAATTTAGATAAGAATTCAATTTCCCCTCGGCTTGACATACCCATTTCTAATACAGCTACTTCTGTATTTTCTTCTAGGTTTAAAATAGTAAGAGGTAACCCGATATGGTTATTGAAGTTTCCTTCTGTTTTTTGAACTTTGAATTTAGTCGCAAGAAGGCTTGTTACAATATCTTTCGTAGATGTTTTACCGTTACTACCTGTCACACCAACAACTTTAACATCCAATTGATCGCGATAGTTTTTCGCTAACATTTGTAATGCCGATAGCGTGTCTTCTACAAAAATAACCGGAAGATTCTCAGGCGGATTCGCTACATCTTTCATCCATAACGTCGCCACAGCTCCATTTTCAATGGCTTTATCTACAAAAGCATGTCCATCGAAACGTTCACCTTGAATCGGAACATACAGGTTTCCTTTTTCGATTTTTCTCGTATCAATAGACACTCCCTGTATAGTAATTCCCTCATACCGCTCTGCTAATCCCGTACCATTTATCATCTGTTCTACTTGTTTTAACGTTCGATTTATCATGAAAACACTCCTTACATAGAGGAAGCACTATTCCTTCGAATAGTGCTTCCTCCTTTTTTGTTAGATTGTATATTTAATTTTTTGTTTTTCTTCGTGACGCTCAATCGCTAAACGAATTAGCTCTTCGATTAACTCTGGGTATGGTAATTCAGTATGTTGCCATAATAAAGGGAACATACTGAATGGAGTAAATCCTGGCATTGTATTTACTTCATTAATATATACTTCCCCATCTTTTGTTAAGAAGAAATCAGCTCGCGTTAAGCCTGCACCATCTAATGATTGGAATGCAATAATTGCATCTCGCTTAATTACATTAGATTCTTCTTCTGTCATTTCAGCTGGAATAATTAATGCTGTATCGCCATCGATGTATTTCGATTTGTAGTCATAAAAATCTTTTTTCGGTACAATTTCACCTACAACTGAGCATTTCGGCTCATCATTACCTAATACACCAACTTCCACTTCACGACCCACAATATTTTCTTCTACAATAATTTTACGGTCAAATTGGAATGCCTCTACAAATGCATTCTCTAGCTCTTCACGATCTTTACACTTATTAATACCAACACTTGAGCCAAGGTTTGCTGGTTTGACGAAGCAAGGATATCCTAATACTTCTTCTACTTTTTCATAAGCTGTTTCACGATCTTTTTCCCATGCGCTGCGAATGAAAGATGCATATTTCGCTTGCTTTAAACCAGCTTCTGCAAAGATATTTTTCATAACCACTTTATCCATACCAGCAGCTGATGCTAATACACCGTTCCCTACATATGGAATGTTCATTAATTCTAATAATCCTTGTACTGTTCCATCTTCACCATTCGGTCCATGTAACAATGGGAAAATAACATCAATTGCATCTTCTTGCTTAGAAGAAGCAGTTGGGATAATTTCTGTACTTAATGATACAGGAGAAATTGCATTTTCTTCTCCGTTCATTTGTAATGCTTGAACACTTGTTACTTCGCCTTCAATGCGTTCGCCACGCATCCATTGGCCTTGTTCTGTAATATAAATTGGATGAATCTCGAATTTGTCTTGATTTAATGCCTTAATAGCAGCAAGCGCCGTTTGTAATGAAACTTGATGCTCCGCTGATTTTCCACCATATAATAAACCTAATTTAATTTTCGTCAATGAAATCACCCTAACCAATTGTTTTCATTTTTCTATTTTAGCACTTTTTATAGAAATAGGTAGTTCCTATTTGAAATAAAATGCAACTTCCACAAATAATAAAAAGACACCACTTATTGGTTTTTTCCATTTTCTACGTGTATTTTTTTCATCAACTAGTAAATTGAATCTTTAAAGTAAGGTTATAATACGATCTAGTTATGTACCTAAAATATGAAATAACTCTTCTTTTTGTGTATGTCATCTATTTACTATGAAGATTGTTTTGTTAAAGTTCCCTTTTGTCTTTGTTCAACTAGTCGATCTAAAGATATATAAATAACACCTGCGACTACACACCCAACACCTAAAATTGTAAATAAAAGATGCCCGAGCATTCGATCCAATAAAAGCCCGCCAAGAAGTGGTCCAAATGCATTTCCTGTAATCCATTGTAAACTTGCTGCTCCCATATAAGTTCCTCTTAAATGTTCTGGAGCCAAATTCGCTACGAACGTCATCTGTACGGGCGACATAATCATCTCACCTAACGTATATACAGCATATACAAACAGTAACGTTATGAAAATAATTGTAGCGTTTGCTCCACTCATCCCAAACCACTTCGGTAACCATCCAATGAAGAACAAGCCAATCCCAAATAAACAAGCCCCATATAACATCGTCTTTCCAACTGGTTTATCTGTTGCCCATTTCGAAATTTGGAATTGAAATAAAACAACTAATGAACCGTTTAAGGCCATTAAATATGGATATAGATTATTTTTTCCAAATATATCTTTCATTTCATTATCAAAGTGAAGCGGCAACATCCCCTCTGTTTGAGAAAATCCCATTGAGATAATGATACCCGCTAATAAATATATCATTAACGCTTTGTCCTGAAATACAATTTTCCAAACTGCCCCTGTTTTTTCTCCTTTATTCTCCGGATTTTTATCCATAACTTTCGGAATCGTTTCTTGAATAAGGACTAACACAATTAGCGCATAAAACAGCATTGTAGATGAAGCAATAATAAACACAAGATTTTTTGAAAGCACAACTACCGACGCCCCCATTATCGGCCCAATTGCAGCGCCAATATTATGTCCCATGCGCAATAAACCGTATGCCTCTGTTCTCTTTTCAGGTGCCGTTACATCCGCAACCATTGCTGATGCCGCTGGATGAAATAATGAATTACTGAGTCCTAAAAAAATAGATAAAATAGCATACGGAATAAACCCTTCTATAAATAAAAACCCAAGCATTAACAACGCATTACTCGCCATTGAAAATATCATTATTGGCTTCCTTCCATATATATCAGCAATTCTCCCACCAAGAAGAGAACCGAAACTTGCCGCAATCGGAGAAAGCGCCATAATAACCCCTACTTCCAATAATGAATCTACCTTATCTTTCAAATATAATGCAAAAAAAGGCATTAACATCATCATTGCAATTCCATTCAATGTTTCGCCAATAAATCGAATCCATATGTTACGATCCATTTCTCGTAGCTCTCGCCATGTATTTCTCATATCTTCCCCCCTAATTCACCACACATTATCTTATAACATTTTTAGAAAAGTGTAAATTTTCAAAACAAAAGATCCGTTCTAATCCCATTAGAACGGATCTTTTTCTTATAAATTCGCTACATCTTCCTCTTTTTTACTACTATTTAAAACACTACGCTTTCTACTATATGCGAAATAAACTACTACACCGATAACCATCCAAACACCAAAGCTTATCCAAGCTGTTCCTGATAATTGAAGCATCAAATATAAGCAAAAGATAACTGTTAATGCTGGTAAAAATGGTACGAGTGGCGCTTTAAATGCCCTTGGTAAATCTGGATGCGTTTTTCTCATTACAATAACTGCAACAGCAACAAGCGCGAATGCCGATAGCGTCCCCATATTTACAAGATGTGCTAAAACATTTAAATCTATTAGTCCTGAAATAAGCGCTGCAATAATCCCTGTTGTCCATGTATTTAAAAATGGCGTTTTAAATTTCGGATGAACTTTAGCAAGGCGCTTCGGTAATAATCCATCTCGACTCATCGCATATGAAACACGAACTTGCCCATACATCATAACTAACATTACAGTTGTAATTCCTGTAATTGCTCCTACTGAGATCACTCCTGCCAAACTATCTTGTCCAATAAATTGAAGTGCGAAAGCAACTGGATCTGATATATTCAACTGACCGTATGGAACAATCCCTGTCAAAATAAGTGAAACAACAATGTAAAGAACCGTACAAACTAGTAACGATGCAATAATTCCAATCGGCAAATCGCGTTGTGGACGCTTAACTTCTTCTGCGGCTGTTGATACAGCATCAAATCCAATGAATGCGAAGAAAACTGTAGCTGCTCCAGCCATTACACCATCTAAGCCAAATGGCATAAAAGGTGTCCAATTTTCAGGTTTCACATAATTAAATCCAGCGAAGATAAAGATGAGAACAACTGCTAGTTTAATAAATACCATTATATTATTTACACGTGCACTTTCACGAACACCTCTAGATAAAAGTACTGTCATAATTAAAATAATAAGCACAGCGGGTAAATCAATCAGTCCACCCTTCCCTGTCCCGGGGGCAGAAGCTAAAATGGTCGGAATGTGAATGCCAAATCCTTTTAATAACGATTGAAAATAAGCAGACCATCCGTTTGCTACAGCAGATGTAGCCAATAAATACTCGAGCATTAAATCCCATCCAATTAAGAATGCAAATACTTCTCCCATCGTCGCGTACGTATACGTGTAAACACTCCCTGAGACAGGAACTGAAGAAGCAAATTCAGCGTAACAAAATGCAGCAAAGGCACAAGCTAATGCAGCTATAGCAAATGATAATATAATAGCTGGTCCAGAATGTTTTGCTGCTACAACGCCAGTAAGAACAAAAATACCAGTTCCGACAATCGCTCCGATTCCAAGCATTGTTAAATCAAGTGCCCCTAACGTTCTCGATAATGTCTTCTGTTTACTTTCTTGCATTAACGTTGAAATCGGCTTTTTTTGAAAAATTTGCTTCATACTATGCTCCTCCGTGTTTTAAATTTTCTGAAAATTTATGATTTGCATTTTTATTTTACTCACGACATGTTTTTTAGTCAATACTTTTGTCGAAATAAACAGAAAAATATATCATCACATAGAACAAACTCATACCTTTCCTTATAATCATTTCCATTGCAAGGTTTATTTTCCATACCCTTCATGAGAAACTCTAATATTTATTAACTGAAAACAGCTATATAAACCATACATATAGGTATATCCCTATATCTTTTTATAAATATTTTTGATATTCTATACATGTCGATTCCATAAAAGAGGCATGCTCCTAAAGTGAGCATGCCTCTTTTACTTATTTCACAGTATATGAATCTTTTTCGATCCAACTATACATATATTTTTCATCTTCCGTCTCATGCGCTTGTTTTACAATACGAAGCGGACGGAATGTATCTATCATAACTGCCAATTCAATTGTTTCTTTCTTTCCTAAACTCGCTTCTGTTTTCCCAGGATGAGGTCCATGAGGTATACCGCTTGGGTGAAGTGTAATTGAACCTTCTTCTACACCTTTCCTGCTCATGAAGTTCCCTTCTACATAATAAAGAACTTCATCACTATTTACATTACTATGATAATACGGTGCTGGGATTGCTTCTGGATGGTAGTCATATAAACGCGGTACGAAAGAGCAAATAACAAAGTTATGCCCTTCAAACGTTTGATGAACTGGTGGTGGCTGATGAATACGCCCTGTAATCGGTTCAAAATCCTCTACATTAAAGACCCATGGATATAAATAGCCATCCCACCCAACAACATCTAACGGATGATGCCCTAAAACATGCTTATGCATATATCCTCTCGACTTTGTCATCACAACAAACTCGCCTTTTTCATCGTACGTCTCTAGCTTTTCAGGACCACGAATATCTCTTTCGCAAAACGGACTATGCTCTAACAATTGACCATACTCATTACGATAGCGGCGCGGTGTTGTAATTTGGCTATTTGCCTCTACGACAAGAAATTTAGATTCTCCCTCATCTGGAATAACTCGATAAATTGTTCCAATTGGAATTGTTACATAATCACCTTTTCGATAATGAATCGTTCCGAACATCGTCTCAATTTTCCCAGTTCCATAATGAACAAATAACATTTCATCGCCATCGCCGTTACGATAGAAGTAATCCATTTTTTCTGTTGGATTTACTACACCGATTAAGAGGTCCTCATTTCCTAATATGAAATTCCTACTACTTACTGCATCACCAGTTTTTCGGTTTTCTTTTGTGCGAAAGTGACGATGAGCAAGTGCAGCATCTTCCTCGTACTGTAACTGACAGGAATGAGATAATGCTGCATGTCCTACTTCAGTTGGCATATAATGATGATACAAAATAGACTGCGTACCAGAAAAACCTTTTGTTCCCATTACCTGTTCGCGATAAAGCGATCCATCCTTTTTACGGAATTGTACATGTCGTTTATGTGGTAGTTCCCCCATATGACGATAATACATGCCCATCACCTGCTTTCGTTTCTTTTTTCACCGTATTACGCAATAGCCCTAAACCAGTGATTGCAAGCTCTACAACATCACCATCTTGCAGCCATTCTTCAGTACCAAGCTCTAAAATACAACCCGTTCCTACCGTTCCAGAGCCAATGACATCCCCTGGGTATAACGTAACATCTTGCGAAGCACGTTCAATCATTTCCGCAAACGTATAATAAATATCTTGGAAATTCCCTTTAGATAAAAGTTTGCCATTTACATGCGCAGTCATTTCCAAATTATAACGATCACCATTACGATAAACGTCTAATTCTTCTTTCGTAACGAGATACGCTCCTAATGAAGTTGCGAAGTCTTTCCCTTTCGCTGGACCGAGTCCTACTTTCATCTCTGTAGCCTGCAAATCTCTAGCACTCCAGTCGTTCATAATGCAATAACCAAAAATATATTCTTCTGCTCGTTCACGAGAAATATCTCTTCCTTCTTTCCCAATCACACAAGCGATTTCTAATTCATAATCAACCTTTTGAGAGTGTTTTGGACCAATAATAGAAGCTTCTGGACCAATAACAGCACGATGATTTGTAAAATAAAAAACTGGAATATCATACCATTCGGGTACAACATCTAAACCACGGCGTCCACGAGCTGTTTTGACGTGTTGCTCGAACGCATAAAAGTCCCGAATACTACTCGGATTTGGAATTGCTGCTAAGAGCTCCACACCCTCTAAAGGGTATACACCATTTTCCGGATTTTTAATATTACGTACTATTTCTACATACTCATCCGCTTTCTCTAAAAAGGCAAGCATAGATGAAGGTAAGGTGCCATTACTAGCAAGATTCATATCAATTACTTTGTCACCTTGGAGCCATCCTGCTCGCATTTCTTGTGAAGGAAGACGAAATGTAACAAATTTCATCACGATTCCTCCCTATAAAAAGTGAAATTTCCACCAGCAAAAAAATCTTAATTCTTGCTGGTGGATACAGATTTTATAAATTACCGCGGCGCTCTTGTTCTCTTTCGATGGATTCAAATAACGCTTTAAAGTTTCCTTCTCCAAATCCACGAGAACCTTTACGCTGAATAATTTCAATGAACAATGTCGGACGATCTACAATTGGTTTCGTAAAGATTTGTAATAAGTAGCCTTCATCATCACGGTCTACTAAAATCTTCAATTCTTTTAATTTATCAATTTCCTCATCAATTTCCCCAACGCGCGCTGTTAACTCATCGTAATAAGTATCTGGTGTATCTAAAAACTCAACACCATTTGCACGAAGTGCTTCAATTGTTTTCACAATATCATTTGTCAATAATGCAAGATGCTGCACGCCCGCACCATTATAAAACTCTAGATATTCTTGAATTTGTGATTTTCGTTTTCCGTCTGCTGGCTCATTAATCGGAAACTTAATACGGCTTCCATTTGTCATAACTTTTGACATTAACGCAGAATACTCCGTACTAATATCATCATCATCAAAATGAATCATTTGTTTAAAGCCCATTACATTCTCGTAATAGCTCACCCATTCTTCCATTTTTTCAACATTACCAACTACATGGTCTACAGCAATTAAACCGGATTCTTCAGATGGAATATCAAACTCTGCCTTTTGAAACCCTGGCATAAATGTTCCTTTATAATTTTTACGCTCTACAAGCGTATGAATTGTATCACCATACGTACCAATAACCGCCTTTTTCAATGTACCATGCTCATCTGTTAACTCTTCAGGTGGCGCAATTGCAACAGCACCCCGTTTCACTGCTTCTGAATAAGCTTTATCAACATCATCAACAAGTAATGCAACATCTTTTACTCCGTCGCCATGAGTCTTTACAAACTCCGCAATACGACTCTCACTACTTAAAGTTCCAGACACAACAAAACGCATGTTTTTTTGCACGAGAACATAAGATACCTTTTCACGATTTCCTGTTTCCAATCCAGAATAAGCTACAATTTTGAATCCAAACGCTCGTGCAAGGTAATAACTTGATTGTTTTGCATTTCCTACATAAAACTCTAAATGATCGACATCACGTACTGGAAAGAAATCCTCCATTTGTGCAGCTAACGTATCCATAGATTTTTGTTTCATAAATTGCTCATCCCCCTGTAAATAGATTAAATGTTACATATTCAGACCCATTCGAAAACGCTTCCAGTTATCGACAATAAAATTAGTTAGCAAGCTAACAAATTTCTGACATTTAAAATTTTCTATCTTTTCTGTCAAATTCCTCTTTTTTTCTTACATATAAAATTCGACTTTTTTCTCTTTGAACTAACAAGATGATAACGATACGTGAGGAAATATTATGAGGGACAAATAAAAAAGACCCTAACATATTAACTATTTATAATATGCTAGAGTCTTTATTTTTTTAGAATAATGGTATGTATCTTATATAAGAACTTCTTTTTATCAATATTTATCATACTAATATATTTGTAAGGAATACAATAAACGCTGTTAAGACGGCTGCTCCACTTGCTGATCCTAAAATATCCATTTTTGTTACTTGCAATAATTGTTCATTGTTCATCTTCCTCATTCTCCCTTCTCTTATTTTTATTATAAAACTTCTATTATACTAATACACTTGAAAGAAATACGATTAATGCTGTTAATACTACTGCTCCGCTTGCTGATCCTAAGAAGTCGCCTTTCGTTACTTGTAATACTTGTGCGTTGTTCATATTTTTCATTCTCCCTTCTCTTATTTTTATTACAAAACTTCTATTATACTAATACACTTGAAAGAAATACGATTAATGCTGTTAATACTACTGCTCCGCTTGCTGATCCTAAGAAGTCGCTTTTCGTTACTTGTAATACTTGTTCGTTGTTCATATTTTTCATTCTCCCTTCTCTTATTTTTATTACAAAACTTCTATTATACTAATACGCTTGAAAGAAATACGATTAATGCTGTTAATACTACTGCTCCGCTTGCTGATCCTAAGAAGTCGCTTTTCGTTACTTGTAATACTTGTTCGTTGTTCATATTTTTCATTCTCCTTTTTTGTAAGTTATCTATATGTAATTTCTAAGAAATGATTAGTTCATAGTTTTTATGTTAACGTTACATTAAAATTAATTACGTAACGTTTGTAACATTAATGTAACATAACTTGTCTTACTCTGCAATATAAATACGTAAAATTTATTACATATTTTTACGTTTTTATTCACCTCCTCCAAAAACCCTTATTTATAGCGTTTTTTAACACATATACATTTGTAACATTAATGTAACATTACAGTTACAAACAGAAACAAAGTAATCTCTATTACTATTTTTGTTACAAAATAATAGATAAACTATATATAAATAGTAAAAGTTACCCAGATAAACTTATATGTTTCCTTTACATAACTATGTATAATAAAAACAAAGAGGTGGTCATTTTGAAATTAATCGCACTAGATATGGACGGTACACTACTATCGTCTAATCTTGAGATCTCCAAAGAAAACTTACAAGCAATTCACACTGCACAAGAAGCAGGACATGTTGTAATGATTTGTTCTGGTCGTGCAAAAGAGGATGCTCTAAAGCTATTGGAAGAATATCAATTATCACTTCCAGTTGGAGCAAGCAACGGGGCTATTGTTTATGTTGATGGAAAGGTAATTAACTCGCGTTGTTTACAAAATGATAAAGTGTACAAGCTTGCGAAATTACTAGAATCTGAAGGTTTTCCGTATAAGTTGTACACAAATAAAGGCGTTTATTCTCCTTATACATGGCAAGAACAAGTCATGCATACATTCGAAGAAAACAAGCATGCACTAGATGTTACATTAGAAGAACTTGAACGAATCACAGAAAAACAAAAGAAATCAAACTTAATCACTGATTTCCAAAAGATCGAGGATGTCGTAAATAATCCCGAATTAGAGGTATCTAAATTCTTCATTTTGACATTTAACGCTGGTCATCGTTCTGAACTATTACAAACTTTACAAGAAGATAAAGACATTATGGTTACAGCATCAGCTCCGACCAATTTAGAAATTATGGATAAGCACGGTCATAAAGGGAACGGTCTGCAAGAAATGGCAGCTTATTTCAATATTACAATTGAAGATACAATCGCAATTGGTGACAACTTTAACGATGTGCCAATGTTGGAGGTTGCTGGTTTATCTGTTGCGATGGGGAATGCTGAAGAAGATGTAAAGAAGTTATGTGATGTTGTTACATTAACAAATAATGCACACGGCGTTGCTCATGCAATTGAACAATATGTATTAAAACAAACTTCATCAAGTAAATAAAAACGGACTCTTTCACTATTTGAAAGAGTCCGTTTTTATTTACACATGATGACAAGCAACAAGATGTCCCTCACCAACATCACGAAATTCTGGTACTGTTTTCTTACAAACTTCCGTTGCAAATGGGCAACGTGTATGGAATCTGCAACCGGACGGTGGATTTACTGGGCTTGGAATATCCCCCTCTAGAATAATCCGCTCTAGCTTAACAGTTGGATCTGGTATTGGTACCGCAGATAACAATGCTTTCGTATACGGATGCAGCGGGTTTGCAAATAGTTCATCACGAGAAGCTGTCTCTACAATTGTTCCTAAATACATAATCCCAATTTTCGTACATAAATGTTCTACAACACTTAAATCATGTGAAATGAATAAATACGATAATCCCTTTTTCTCCTGTAATTCACTAAATAAATTAATAATTTGTGCTTGAATAGACACATCTAACGCCGCAACAGGTTCATCAGCCACAATAAATTCTGGGTCTAATACCATTGCTCTTGCAATAACGATACGTTGCCTTTGTCCCCCAGAGAATTCGTGAGGATACCTGTCGATATGATAAGGTGCTAAACCACATAACTCCAATACTTCTAATACTTTTTCACGGACATTTTCTTTCGTTGCTAGTCCGTGAGCCAACATCGGTTCACCAAGTGCTTCTCCAATTCTCATTCGCGGATTTAATGAACTAAATGGATCTTGGAATACAAGCTGCATATTAGGTCGATGCTTTCGTAATTCCTCTTTTGACAAAGAATGAACATCTTGACCTTTAAACTTCACTTCACCTTCTGTTTTTTGAACGAGACGGAGGATTGTTTTCCCTATCGTCGTTTTCCCACTTCCAGATTCCCCTACAAGGCCAAACACTTCTCCTTTATCAATCGTAAAGCTTACTCCATCCACAGCTTTTACATGCCCAATCGTTCTACTAAATACGCCACCCTTAATCGGAAAATATGTCTTTAAATTTTTCACTTCTAATAATGGTTCACTCATTGTCCAGCACGCTCCTCATATAACCAGCAAGCTACTTTATGGTTCTCTTCATGTACATTAAGAGTCGGCGCTTCATTTTTGCATATTTCCATACAATGCTCACAGCGACCACTAAAGTAACAAAACTCATCTAAGCCAACTAAATTCGGAACTTGCCCTGGGATAGAATAAAGTTTATCTGTTCGTTTTCCCATTACCGGTTTCGATTTTAACAAACCTTTCGTATATGGATGTTTAGGATTTTGAAATAGCTCTAACACCGGTGCCTCTTCAATTACCTTACCGCCATACATAACTACAACATAATCTGCCATTTCTGCTACAACACCTAAATCATGTGTAATTAATAAAATAGATGTTTTAAATTCCTCTTTTACTTGTCTTAGTAAGTCTAATATTTGCGCTTGAATAGTAACATCAAGAGCTGTTGTCGGTTCGTCTGCAATCAATAACTTTGGATTACAACTAAGCGCAGCCGCAATCATAATTCGTTGTAACATTCCGCCGCTCAGTTCATGTGGATAAGAATGAACGATTTCATCAGCTCGAGCTATACCTACTTTGCGAATTAATTCAATCGCCTTTTTGTATGCTTCATTTTTACTAAGTAACTCATGCTCCCTTAACGTCTCAACAATTTGCTCCCCAACAGTGAAAACTGGATTAAGAGACGTCATCGGTTCTTGGAAAATCATCGCAATATCATTTCCTCTTAAACTACGAAGCTCTTTCTCTTTCATCCCTAAAAGACTCTTTCCTTCATAAAGAATATCGCCGCCAACGACGCTGCCAGATTCAGCAATAAGTCCCATAATAGATAAAGCCGTTACACTTTTTCCGCAACCCGATTCACCTACTACACAAACTGTTTCACCTTCTCGAACTGAAAAGCTGACGTGGTTGACCGCCTTTACTGTACCTTCTCCTGTCTGAAAGTGTGTTTGTAAATCCTTTAGCTCTACTACTGCTTTACTCATGCTTCTTCACCTACCGCTTCATCTTTGGATCTAATGCATCACGAAGTGCATCACCAAGTAAATTAATTGATACTACTGTTATAAAAATTGCAAAACCAGGTGGTATCCATAACCACGGACGCTTTTGGAAATCGATTAATGAATTTGCCGCGCTAATCATATTTCCCCACGATGGTGTAGGTGGAACGACACCAAGGCCTAGATAACTTAATGCAGACTCACTTAAAATAGATCCCGCTACCCCTAACGTTGCTACAACAATTAATAATGGAAAAACGTTAGGAATTAAATGATGGAGAATTTTACGAGAATCCTTTAACCCTAATACATCTGCTGCCTGCATAAATGCTTGCTCACGAAGTGTTAAGATTTGTCCACGAACGAGACGAGCAAGTCCTGGCCATCCTACTAAACTCAAAATAACCATCACGACATATAAACGATACTCAGATGGCAATTTCCATTCAGATAAAATTGCACCCATTATAATAAGTAATGGTAACCCTGGAATTGACATTAATACATCTGCAATACGCATAATGAGATGATCTACGATTCCGCGATAAAAACCAGCAATGGCCCCTA
The DNA here is from genome assembly GCF_000746925.1 of Bacillus clarus. Classification (GTDB taxonomy): domain Bacteria; phylum Bacillota; class Bacilli; order Bacillales; family Bacillaceae_G; genus Bacillus_A; species Bacillus_A clarus. The sequence continues at coordinate 2,550,649 of NZ_JMQC01000008.1, read as the reverse complement.
ATAAAGCCCCAAGTATAACGGATAGCAACATCGATGCTAAACCGATCGTTAATGAAATCCGCCCCGCTTGCATAAGCCTAGTTAAAATATCCCGTCCTAATTGATCTGTTCCGAGCCAATGCGAAAAGTTAGGTGGTTTATTGATTTGCGTTACTTGCACTGTCCCCGAAGCATACGGTGAAAAGAATGGACCAATGAAACTAAATAAAAACATAAATATTAAAACGTATAATCCAAACAGTGCCATCTTATTTTTCTTTATTTTTTTATAGGCTTGACGCCATGGCGATGATTCATTTCTTTTTTTCTGCTTTTTCTTTATTGTTGTTGTAATAGTCTGCATACCTTTCCCCCCTTACTTCAATCGAATTCGTGGATCAACAAACGCATACACAATATCCGCCAAAAAGTTTGCCATGATTGTTAAACAAGAAAGAAACATCGTAAATGCCATTAATACTGTATAATCACGAAAATTCAATGCTTCTAATTGAATACTTCCAATCCCCGGCCAGTTAAAGATTTGTTCAATAATAATTGCGCCAGAAAATAAGCCTGGTAATTCAAACGCAAGTAAAGTAATTGCTGGTAAAATCGCATTTTTCAATGCATGCTTATAAATAACCGTTCTTTCTTTTAACCCTTTTGCACGTGCAGTACGAATATAGTCTTGTCTTATAACATCCAACATACCCGTTCTAAAATATCGTGTTAATGATCCTACACCGAGAAGCGTTAAAATAAATACAGGTAGGATCATATGGCGTAATACTTCCAATATGTATGTGATACCTTTCGAATTACTTCCAATATCAATCATGCCACCAATTGGTAATACATTTAAATCCACTGCTAATAATTTAATTAAGAATAATCCTATAAAGAATGACGGAAATGACATTGCAGCAAAAACACCAATTGTTACAAGTCTATCAAACCATGAATGTTGTTTTGTTGCTGAAGCAACACCAATAATAAGAGCAATAATCCAAGTGAAAAATAAGGCTGCAACAGCAACAATAAATGTATTCCAAATGAACTTATTGAGTAATGATGTTACTGGTTCCTGATATTGTAACGAGAAGCCAAAATCACCGTGCAATGCGTTAACTAACCAATGAAAATATCTTTCAATAATTGGTTTATTTAAACCGTACAGTTCTCTTAATTCTTGAGCCCTCTCTGGTGTTAACTTTGGATTCGAATCAATATAATCACCCGGCAAGAGTGCAAATAAGAAAAAGATAATAATGGACGTACCAAACAATGTAGGAATCATTTGTAGAAACCTACGAATGACATATGTTTTCACCTTTTGTCTCCCCAATCCTATTTACTTAAAAATAGAAGAACATTTTTTCAAAGCAGCGTTTATTTCTTGCTGTATGAAAAAATGCCTTCTATTTTTTCGGTTAATCTTTATTTTTCAATTGATAGCACTGGCAAATTAGAACTAATACCATCATATTTTTCTGGATTGATTCCTTGTATACGTGCATTATAAGCGTAAAGTAGTTTACGATAGTTTAATAAAATAACTGGTGGATCATCACTTAACTCTTTATACAGTTCTTTATAAACTGCTTTACGTTTTTCAATATCTGTCGTCTCTATACCTTTTACAATTAACTCATCCACTTTTGGATTATTATAGCCAGTATCGCTTTTTGGATTGGTTGATAAATACTCGCTTACAACTTCACTCGGGTCACTAATTCCTGGCGTTGAAACTGCTGCAAGATCATAGTCACCTTTTCCTACTTTCGATAGCATAGTATTAAAGTCCATTAATTCTGGATTAAATTCAACACCTATTGCTTTGTAGCTTTCTTTTGCAATCGGGATAAAGATATCGTTTGTTTTCCCCGTATTCGATGCATAATATGTTAATTTTAATTTTTGACCATCTTTTTCACGAACTCCATCGGAACCCACTTTCCAACCAGCTTCATCTAGTAATTTCTTAGCTTTTTCCACATCATATGGATATTTATTAATTCCTTCTTCTGTATATGCCCAAGAAACTGGAGCAATCGGTACATTGGCAACAAAACCATAGCCTTGTAAGGCTGTATCGACATATTTCTTACGATCTAATCCATAGATAAGTGCTTGACGAATTTTTTTATCTTTTAAATATGGTTTCTTATTATTCACATAGATATAAGCAATATCACTTGAAGATTCCAGGTTAATATTTGCAAATCCTAATCCTTTTAATTGTTCAATATTTTCAGGGTTTGCTCTAAATCCACTATAATCAAGTTCACCTGTTTGGAATAATTGGAATCCAGTATCACCTGACGTAATTTTGTAAATAAAGTTTTTAATTTTCGGTTTTCCTGCGTAGTAATGTTCATTCGCAACAAAGCGAACTTCTTGACCTGGAACATACTTCTCGAATTTATATGGACCTGCTGCGATTGGTTGGCCATATAATGCTTTTAAATAGTCTAAACTTGTATTTTGTTTATAATCTTTTCCATAATATGCTTTCGATAATACAGGTCCCCCTAAAGCAACTAATGCTTGTGAGTTTACCTTCCCAGTCGTAATTTTAATTGTTTGTGGATCAATGACTTGAATTCCCTCAATAGAAGTTGCTTTTCCTTCTTTATACTCTCTCCCACCTTTGATAGCATACTGAGCTATATCTTGCCCACCTTCGTATGCCTTATCATGTAGAAGTGTTAATGTAAATGCCACATCGTCCGCTGTTAACGGTGAACCATCACTAAACTTTAAACCTTTACGTAAGTGAAATGTATATGTTAACTGGTCAGCAGAAATATCCCATTTTTCAGCAAGATCTGGAGCCGGTTTACCTTGCTTATCTGTTGTCACTAATGATGCAAAAATAACAGAAGTTACGTTTCCATCCCAACCATTCTCTTGGAAATACGGTAGGAACACGCCACCTGGTTTAGAAATAGCAGTGATAAAAGTATCCTTCCGCTGATTTGCTTTTTCTGGACTTTTCTTCTTATCTGTAGCTGCAATCGTTTCTATTTTTAAATCCTTTAAATCTTGTTTTTTTACTGGTTCTGTAGAAGCCGCATCCTCCTGTCCCCCACAAGCGGATAACACAAGCAAACTACTCAGTAATACTGAAAATACACCAGCCCATTTTTTTGTTTTTTTCTTCATTGTCCCCCACCCTAACTTTTTTTAATAATTACACCATATGAATTGCTTGCCTTATGTATGCCTCCCACAGCAATATTCTATAGCCAATCGGAAAAGTCGGTTTTGAACGTAAAAAAATAGATGTTTTTGAGGGGTAACAATCTTATTCCGACCTTTCCGCTAGACTTTATGGTTATTAGCTTATATTGTTCAATATATTTTGTCAATTCTTTCTATATAAATATTTTGAGAATTTTTTCAAAATTATTGACCAATCTTTAATTTAGGTAAACTTAGCAAAATACCATTGTGGTTATCTTCTTGTAATCCTTGAATTCGTGCATTATGAACAAACACAACTTTACTATTATTTAAGAAGATAACTGATGGATCTTCACTTAATTCTTGATACAGCTTTCTATAAATCTCTTTTCGTTTTTCAATGTCCAATGTTTGTACTACCTCTATTGCTAGTTCATTCACTTTCGAATTATGATATCTGTCATAGTTTCGCTTACTTGTTAATACGAATTCCTCAATTGTCCCACTTGGATTGTCAATCATTCAAATTATTTTCACTCAAAAAATGAATGAAAGTTTATTCTATTCTTTAATAACCGAGCATAGAATAATAACAACAAACTACCAAAAAGGGGGCGGAAATATGGACAACCTATTCCAATATGTCCTGCACTATGTGCTATTAACAATTATGATAGTGGGGGCATTATTACTATTCCCGTTCTTCCCAAAGTTCGTCCTCTTTTTAGCTTTTTTCGTTATGCTTGGAATTGCAATTACAATCTCAATGAGGGAAGACGATACACAAAAAGAAAGCAGAGTTCAGCGCTTAAAGCTGTAAACTCTGCTTTCTTTTTTTCAGTCGTAACGTATTCTTGTTAAACCAATCAAGAAAAATACTCCCGCAAATAAAATGAGTATACCGATATATCCTCCTATATCTGCTAATGTGCCTCCTCTTACAATTAACTCATTAAATCCGCGCATTGCCCAAGTTTGCGGAACAAAATTTGCCGCTGTTTGCATCCACGCTGGTTCAATTTCAATCGGCCAATAAAGACCACTAATCATGCATGTTGAAATGACAACGATGTTGCCTAATGCAGACTGCTGTTCCGTTGTTTTTACGATACTAGCCAATAATAAAGCTAAACCAATTACAGCTAACAATAATACAGAAACAAGTATTATGATCCCAAGCACATTTCCCCAATGTACATCAAATAGCACATTCGTTAATATCATTAAAACCCCAAATTGAATCCATCCAATTAAAAAGAATGAAAGAATATAACCTCCAAGTATTTGAGCTTTTGAAACAGGAGTTCCTAATAAACGCGCCCAAACACCCAGTTGCCTTGCTTTTAAAATGGTTCCTGTTGCACTTAACATAACAATCATAACGAATAAAATAGAAAAACCTGCTGCTCGCCCTGTAACGTTATTTACCTTTTGATCATCATGTGAAATCGATTCTTTTTGAATCGAAACAGGATCTACTTTTGTATAAATTGTTTCATACATCGTTTCCCACGAAGCGTTACCTTTCTTCTCAAAATCTCTTGCTGCACTAACTTCTATCTCCATCTTTTTTAATGCACTTGCTAATACTTGCTCTACAGAAGTTCCACTAGTAAAATCCGCACTCGCTTGAAATTGAACTTTTTCTGCTTTTCCATCCAACATACTCTTTTGAAAGCCTTTTGGAATGATTACTATACCAGATGATTTCTTATTTTCGACTTTCTGCTTCCCTGTTCCATACGTTACCTTTTCTACAGAAATCAAATCACTTTTCTTTATTTCCGCATAATACTTACTAGATAATATAGAACCATCTTTGTCTACTAAACTAATGTTTACTTTCTCATTCCCACTTCCACCTAAAAGCCCACCAAAAACGAGTGTAAAGATAATTGGCAGTCCGAACATGAGTATATAACTTTGCGGCTTAATTAAAATTTGTTTTAATTCTAGCCAACAAAGTGCCCAAATTTTCTTCATCATTTCTCCTCCTATCTCGTACGTAAACGTAATGTTCCGATCATAACGGAGATAATTCCTGCACTACATAAACTGAAAATAACAGGGAGCAACATAGCCCAAGATGTTCCCGACATAATATTTAAAAAGCTCGTAAGTGCCCACTTATTCGGAGCAATATTCGCAACTGTTTGAAGTGTATCCGGAAATACGTAAATCGGTAACATTGATCCTCCTAATATAGCTAATAATTGAATACCGATTCCCCCCATTAAATCTGCCGTTTTTTCCTCATGAATAAAGGCTGCGATTAACATGGATAAACCGGAAACACAAATTGCATACGAAATCCCTAACACTACTATTTGAAACACGTCTTCGCCCCACTCCACATGAAACATAAAATATGTCGCAACTATAAACACTCCAAATTGTATGCAAGCAAATAGTAATGTGCCTAAAAATTTCCCGAATAAAATTGAAAACGAACTCGTTGGTGTACTGAACAACCGTGCCAATGTTTCCGTTCGTTGCTCTGTTACAACTGACTTCGCACCTACCGTTATGTTATATAATAAAAACATGACTAACATTGCCGCTGCATAATATTGCATCGCCGCAACTGTTTTTTTACCTATCGTTCCTCTTTCGATGTTATCGGCACTTGAAGTTGCTACTGTTTGTAAATTTCCACTTACCTCTTTTGCAACTTGTTCCACATTACTATGCTGAGACTTTGGTAATTCTGTTACAACACTTTTAGTAGATACCGCAACTGTTTGAACACGCTCTAAAAAAGAGCGAATCATCGATTCAGCAATTTTTGCTTGTATGTCTTTTGATGGATCTATAAGCACTTTTGGTTCTTTTAATTTTCCATCTTGCACTTGTTCGCTCCATTTATTTGGCATAACAATTCCTACATCGATTTTCTTTTCCTTTAACATACCTTTAAGCTCTTCCTGAGAATTAACTACCTTTACTTTCACATCATCTTTTATTTCTTTAGACTGCAATACATCTTTTTTAAAGACATCTGCAAACTCATCCGGTCCTTCTTGATAATAGCCTATTACCGTTTTCGGTAATCCTCCGTTATCAAATATGTTACTTAATGCGAATCCTAAAATAGCTGTTAATAAAAGTGGCATAACTAACATCATCATAAATCCACGCCGATCAATTAAACGGATTTTTAAATCTTTCCATGCAATAATGAAACTTTTCATCTCGCACTAACCTCCTTAATCACAAAGTGAACGTCCTGTTAATTGTAAAAAGAGTACCTCTAAATTCGGTTCTTGCACTTCCAGTTTTAAAATTTGAATTTTATTCTCAGCAACTACTGAAACAACTGTGCCAATTGCCTCTCCACCATTTAGTCCAATATCAATTGTGCTAGTATCTTCATCAAAAATAACCCGCTCAACAACAGGTAGTGCTTTCAGCTTTTGCAGCAGTTCCGTACTATAACGATTTAATTGTAATTTCACCATAAATCCATCTGTAAGACGGTTACATAACTCTCTTTTCGTTCCTAGTGCGATTACTTTCCCATGATCCACTATAGCAATTCTCTCGCATAAATATTCTACTTCTTCCATGTAGTGACTCGTATAAATAACGGTCATACCTTTCTCATTTAATTTTTTGACCGTCTCTAAAATATGGTTTCTTGATTGCGGATCAATTCCAACTGTCGGTTCATCCATAATTAATAATTCTGGTTCGTGCATAAGTGCCGCACCGATATTAATACGACGTTTCATTCCACCTGAAAATGTTTCAATTTTATCTTTTCCCCGCTCTTGTAACCCGACGTATGCTAGCACTTCCTCTGCTCGCTTCTTTGCAACCTTTCCACTTAAACCGTACATTTTTCCCCAGAAGATCAAATTTTCCTTTGCTGAAAGTGTCGGATATAGCGCGATGTCTTGCGGGACAATACCGATTTTCTTTTTCGCTTCTAATGGATACTCTTTTACAGATTTTCCGCCAACTTTTATATCACCACTATCGTATGGAATTAGCCCGCAAATCATTGATATCGTCGTTGATTTTCCCGCACCATTCGGACCAAGCAATCCGAATGTTTCGCCTTTTTTCACTTCAAAAGAAACACTCTTTACAACTTCCTTCTTATCAAATGATTTCGTAATATGATCTATGACTAACATATTGATTCAGCCCCTTTGTATTCATCTACACTCTCATTGTAGAAAAATTTCTTTTTCTCTCCATCACCCTTAAGATAGAAATACAAAATAAAAAAGCAGCAAATTCTGCTACTTTTTCACACTTATATATGCCAAAAGTCATGTGTACGTCGTAACGCCATACCTTACTGCGTATATCGCTGCTTGCGTTCGATCTCTCAGTTCTAGCTTACTAATTAAATTAGAAACGTGATTCTTTACAGTTCCCTCTGTAATGAATAGCTTTTCGGCAATCTCTTTATTATTTAAACCAAGTCCGATTTCCCTTAAAACATCTACTTCACGCTCAGTTAATTGTTCCAGTTGTTCTGGTGGGGTGTACTCTACTGCTACTTTTGTCTTTTTTAATTCCTTTACAATTTGTGCTGTTATATCTTGAGGAAGCACAGCGCCTCCACCGTGTACCGTTAAAATAGCTTGAACGATTGCATCTGTCTCCATATCCTTCAATAAATAACCGCTCGCTCCTTGCTCTAATGCTCCAAAAATAAGCTCGCTATCATTAAAAGTCGTTAACATAAGAACCTTTACATGAGGAAACTTTTCTCTAACTAAACGAGTTCCTTCAACACCATTCATACGAGGCATCCGAATATCCATCAAAATAATTTCAGGATTTAATTGTTTCACCTTTTGTACTACTTCATCCCCATCGCTAGCGGTCCCCACCACTTCAAGTTCAGAACGTAAATTTAATAACATTGCCAATCCATCACGAATCAGTGATTGATCATCAACAATCATAATTCGAATCATACTGCTCCCCCTATTACCCATGTTTTTTCTCGGAGTGGGAATTCAACCTTTAGGCGAAAACCTCTTTCTATTTCACTCTCAAATTGAATGATTCCACCATGCTCCTCTACACGTTCTTTCATATTAAGTAAGCCAAACCCGGGGCTTACTTCATTAACTCCTATACCATTATCCGAAATACATAACGTAACTTGTTCCACTGAACAAACTAAACTTACTTCACATAAACTGGCTTTTCCGTGACGCTTTGCATTTGTTAAAGACTCTTGCATAATACGGAGTAATGTAGGCTGTAGTGACAGCGGAATCGTAACTGGATCCCCTTGTAATTGAAAAGACACTTGTACTTTCGTCGCTTTAGAATATTCATGTAACATTTCACGCATATTTTCTATTATGTTTCCTAATTTACTTTCCTCTTTTAGAGCGTGCACAGAAGCTCTTACTTCTTGAAGTGATTTTCTAGCTAGCTCATGACATGTATGTAAAACCTCTTCCGTGGCGTCCGATTTTTGTTTCCATAAAGCCTCCGCCAGTTGCAACTGAACGAGTAAAGCTGTCATATTATGACCAACTGTATCATGAATTTCTCGGGCAATATCATTTCTCTCCCGAACAACAGTTAATTCCTCCACTTCTTTTGCATACAACTGTAATTGTTCATGTGCTTCTTTTAAGGCCGTATGTGATAATGCTAATTTTCCATATTGCTCATCTACTATTTGACGAGCGGCTGTAAGTTTTTTTATTAAATTTCCAGCTAAAGCACTGAAAAGAATAAACATAAAGTTAATTGCATTATTCTCAAACTCCACAATCCCTGTATGTTGATACGCGTGTAGTATATTTATAAGCCAACAAAGAAAGAAAAAAGCGATAAAAAAATAAGTCATACTTTTACGCCAATCATGAATAAATAATCCTACCGCATCAATTCCAAATATAATTAAATATAAACATGTCTCGGGAAATAAAAAGCCTAATAAAGCTGTGACAATTCCATTCGCTAACAGTGTATAAAAAACAAGTTGCCTACTCCCTTTTACTTTTACAAGCAAAATATGATTCACAATATAAATAAAAAGTGCAGTACCGACAAAAATTTGTAAATTTGCTGTTTCACGTGAAACATGATTTGCGTACACTAAACAAATCATAACGATTGTAGCAATCCGCGCATATCCTAACATAAAATTCTCCTCACGTTTTAGTAGCCTAAAGTTCATTTCCTTATCATGATAACAAGAAAATTATACCAATATTTCTTGTTTCGTTATACTAAAAAAAGAGCAAGCCCTCCCTCAAAATATGAGAAAATAACTTGCTCCATTCAGCACACTCTACTCCACAATATTCTCTAGCTCATTATATAACTCTGCTCGTAACAACTCTTTTTTCGTTTTTTCTTCGTACAATTGTTCCAGCTTTTCAACATCAACTACATGTTCCATTTTACATTCGAGTGCGTATATATCTTCTTCCACATGCATTAACTCGTTTTCGATTTCCTCTAAATTCCTAGACTCCTTCTTTTTTATAGGCGCTACTTCTACAACTTTCATCTCTCGCCTCTTCTGTTTTACTACTTGTTTCTCAATTCTTTCTTCCCATTTTTGACGAGCCCATGCATAGTTCCCTGCAAACTCAAATAATTTATGCTCATCAATCCAATATGTCTTTTCAAATAACTTATTTAAGAAATAGCGATCATGTGAAACAGCTAAAATAGTGCCATTATATTGTTCAAGGGCTTCTTCTAACACCTCTCTCGATTCAATATCAAGATGATTCGTCGGCTCATCTAAAATAAGGAAGTTAACATCTTGATACATAAGTTGTGCGAGCCTTAACCTCATTTTTTCTCCGCCACTAAGTTGAGTTACCTTCTTAAACACAGCAGGCCCATAAAATAAGAAACGAGCTAGTATATGCCTTGCCTCTCCTTCTGTTACGGCTACACACTCTCTGAAAGCTTCCAATACATTATTCTTCATATTCCCATACGCATGCTGCGATAAATAACCGATTTTCACACTACTACCAATTCGAATTTCTCCAGTATCTGGCTGTATTTCTTCTAATAATAATGTTAATAACGTAGTCTTTCCTGTGCCATTACGACCAACGATGGCCGCGCGCTCCTGAAAACGAACATGCAAATTGGCTTTCTCGAATAAAGATCGGTCAGCAAACCCTTTACTAACCTCTTTCATTACAACAACATCCTTGCCACTTCTCTCTTGCCCTTCAAACTGAAGTCCCATCTGTTTCCTTTCTAAAATTGGTCTCTTTCGTTTCTCCATACGCTCTAATGCGCGTTCCATATTTCTTGCTCTCTTATGCAATCCTTCATTCGGAGGATTTGCTTGATTTGCCCATTCCCGCAATCGCTTAATTGCTTCTTTCATTTTCTTTATTTTCTTTTGCTGTTCTTGATAAGCTTGAAATTCTTGAAGCAATCTTTCTTCTTTTTCCTCAACAAACTGTGAATAGTTCGTATGATATACGTGAATTTCTCCATCTTCTAAATCAAAAATTTTCGTTACAACTTCATCAAGGAAATAGCGATCATGCGAAATGACCATAACTGTTCCTGTATATTCTTTTAAAAATTGTTCTAGCCACTCTACTGCAAATAAATCTAGATGATTTGTTGGTTCATCTAACAAAAGTAAATCCGGCTTCTGCAGGAGCATATATGCAAGACTTACTTTCGTCTGTTCCCCGCCACTTAATTCCGTAAATGCTCGAGAAAACAGTTCCGTCACTTGTAGACCATTTGCCACCTTCATAATATTTGCTTCTATTTCATAGCCACCGAGAAATGCGAATTGTTCTTGTATCACCCCATATTTCTCCATCAGCTTTTGTAAAGAAGCTTGCTCTAGTTCTTCTGCCATACTTTTTTCTAACTGACGCATTTGTATTTCCAATTCTTTTTCCTTTTTAAAGGCAGAACTTAATACATCATATACAGTCATTTCATTATCAAATTTTGGAATTTGCGCTACATGACCAATACGTGTCCCTTTCTTCATATGAATGGCACCTGCATCTAAACTCTCAATTCCTGTTAAAAGTTGAAAGATTGTTGTCTTCCCACTGCCATTACGACCAACTAAACCAACACGTTCACCGTTCTTTATTTCAAGCGATATATTTTCAAATATGATGTTTCCACCAAATGATTTCGTTATATTGTTTACACTACAAATTGTCATTTTCCGTACTCCTTTCAATATAAAAAACCATGGGAAAGAAACGTTCCCCATGGTTTTTGGCATAGAAAAAGGAAGCCAAATAGCTCCCTTTTCACACGTTTATCAAAATGGGTGAAGAGATTTCTATCGTTCAATAGCTACTATGCAATTGCTAAAAAAGGGCAGACGTATCCCGTTAGCAACTACATCATGAAAAATCGCCTGACAAAAATAGATATAATCTAAAAATTTTGCACGCGCAGCTAAAGAACATTTCATCTCATTCACTCCTTTCGTACGGAATTTTATACTTACTTCTTTATTATACTTCCCCATTCCATGTTTGAATAGTCATTTTTCTGAAAATAATGAAGATAGACTAAACATTTCAACAAGTGACATCAAATCTTACAAAACTGTTATGTTCACGTAATGGAAAGCGATAGTACGAAAAGACGCCTCCCTATACAATAAAGATGTAAACAAGAGAGACAAACACAAAGAGGAAACAATCATGATGAAAGAAGTCATAAAAGCAATCTTTGAGGTATTAGTGAACGGACAAGCAGTTGTAAAAGAACTAAACGAACTATAAAAAGGAGTGAATGAATATGATGAACATGGTAAAAATGATTCTCCATGCTTTAATTGATGCAAAAGCAGTTAGCCAAAAATTAAACGAAAAATAAAAGGGGTAACCGAATATGAAGAAAGCCATTTTTGTAATCGCAAGTACAGCCATCGCTTTATACACAATAAAAAATAGAAAAAAGAAACAAAATGAAAATACTCCATATTATCCGTACACATTATTACAGAAAAAATAAAAGACAAGGTACCCTATTGTAATGAGGATATCTTGTCTTTTATTTTTTCTTGCTGTTACTCATAAAGGATTTCTCTCCCCTTTTCCCGAATGTATTAGACGGGAATTTCACATATATTTTAAAGGGGTATATACAAATGGATACACAACAACTTTATTTTTTAAATGATATTAGCAAACAAAAACCGGAAAGTATTCGTAATAAAAACACAGCCTGTCCTTTTTGTGACACGGAAAATCTTACTGATATTTTACAAACAGAAGGCACTATGACTTTGCTGAAAAATAAATTTCCTACATTAAAAGATACATTTCAAACTGTACTCATTGAAACGGATAATTGTGAGGATCATATTGCAACCTATACAGGAGAACATATGAAAAACTTAATCCGCTTCTCCGTTAAACAGTGGCTAGAATTAGAACAAAGTAATGAATTTACTTCTGTTATTTTATATAAAAATCATGGCCCATTTTCAGGCGGAAGTTTGCATCATGCTCATATGCAAATTATTGGTATGAAATATGTAAACTATCTCGAAAATGTAACAGATGAACACTTTCAAGGTATCATTGTACAAAAAAATGAACGCATTGAACTCAATATTTCAGAGCGCCCAATTATTGGTTTTACCGAATTTAATATTATTATTGAAGATGTGAAATATATTGATACAATGGCTGGCTATATTCAGCAAACTGTTCGTTACATATTAACCGATTTCCATAAAGGATGTAGCAGTTACAACTTATTCTTTTACCACCTTACTGGTAAGATTATTTGTAAAGTTGTTCCACGCTTCGTCGTTTCACCACTGTATGTCGGATATAAAATACCACAAGTCTCTACAAAACTAGAAGATGTGAAAATACAGCTGGCACAGTATTTCGCGACAAAAGGTGAAGAAAAATGAGTATTATAATAAGAAAAGCGAACATGAATGATATTCAATCATTAATTTCTTTACATATCTCCTTGTTAAAAGAAGTAGGTAAAATAGAGTAGGTGCCAATGCACCTACTCTTTCACTATACCTTTATTTCGATAGTATACGTCCTCTAGCCCAACGTTATACTTCATATTTTTATCAGTCCACTCTGGTCCTAAATTTCCCGGCCATCCAGATGTATTTGCTACATATTTTAATAATGCAAAATCAGTTAAACCTTTTTGCATCCCTCGTTTATACCCTTTCATTAAATGCGGCACTGCGATTTGAGCATTCGTACGTGGGTCCTTCAATTGATCATCTGTTAAATGATCTGGCGCAAGTCCACCACCGCGATGTAACTGAAATAATCCAAATGAAGTGCCATTATCTCCAACACTCCTCGGATTTAAACGACTTTCATGTTCGGCAATTGTAAGAGGTATCCATTCAGGAAGATTTACTTTCTTTGCTTCCTCTGTAATAATTTGTTTCATTTGTTTTGCTTCTTCTGAATCCACATAGCTTGTCTCGTTTATTAATTTCCCCATTCCTTCAGACTTTCCTTGGAAATACAAATAGACCCCAAGAACAACTAAAAATCCTACAAAGAATTTTTTCACTACCTCTACCTCTTTCTCCGCTGAAATTTGTCCCCTTTCAGCCTCGCCTTTACAATTACCTATATTCTATCATTCTCTTATTCTTCAATCATATCAAATACGCCTATATGTTAGCATCCTGCTTTAGACTGATTTTGTGAAAAATATATGGTAAAACTGTATGAAAAATGTAATATTTCTCTTTTGTTTAAAATAGTAAATTTCGGAATAAAATAAAATTACATAAACTATATACCTTTTTATATATAATCGTGATTTGAATTCTATATATTGAATAGGAGAATACTTACATGAAAAAATGGCTTCTACTCTTTTTCAGCATTTTATTACTCATCCCTATACATACATCCGCTCAAACGAAAAAAACACCACACGTCCTTATTTTATACAGCTCAGACAACAACCAAATCACAAATAATATACAGATTATTAATATCCAAATCGGACACTTTACAAATAATATAACAGTGAAAAGTGTGAAAGAAATGAATAAGGCTACTAACTCACCTACTTATACACATGTTGTTTACATAGGAGAGAAACAAGAGGAGCTTTCTTCTGAAGCAAAACAGTTTCTAGAACGTTTTTCAGGACCTGTACTCGCGCTCGGTCAAAATGTAGAACAACTACCGAATCGCTTTTCTTTTATTACATCGAACGAAACAGAGCTAAAAACTCGCACAATTGAATATCCAAAAAACAAGCTAAAAAATGAGTTACACGAAGAACGATTAATCAAGGAAATTAATACAAGTGGAACAATTCTTGCTTCTGCCTTAAGTGCTGACAGTACTCACCCGCTAATCGTACAACAAAAAGAATCATATTATGTTGCAACGTCTAACCTTTTTGATTGGCTATCTCATTATGTTGGCGAAGTGCTCTTTTCTTACTTCCAACAAAAACCTGAAACAAATAAGACCCTCGCTTACCTACGTCTTGAAGACGTTCATCCAGCTGCAGATATAAAACAATTAAAAGCAATTGCTGAATTATTAAAAGAAAAAAAACTTCCTTATATGATTACTGTAATTCCAGTTTATACAGACCCAAGCACGGGAAAAACGATACATTTAAAAGATAAACCTGAGTTAGTGGATGTTTTGCGCTTTATGCAAAATAACGGTGCTTCCATCATTATGCATGGGTATACCCACCAATTTTATGACAGTGAAACAGGGGAAGGATTTGAATTTTGGGATGTAAAAGCTGACCAACCAATTCGCCAATCAAAACGTGAAAAACCGAAAACAAAAGAGGATTTCCAATCACCAGAGGATTATAATGAGTATGTACAAAAAGGACAAATATTTGAAGAGAAGTATATTAAGGAGCATGTCGAAAAGGGAATCATGGAACTTGTAGACGCTAAATTATATCCAGTAGCTTTTGAAGCACCTCATTACACAATGTCCCAAAAAGGGTATGAAATATTGGCAAAATACTTCTCAACTTATGTAGGACAATTACAATTAGGCGATACAACCTGGAAATCAATGCATGCACCCGCCTATACAAGTACACCATCCTTTTTACATGGTATGAAATTAATTCCTGAAACAGTAGGATTTATAGAAGAAGGACAAACCCCTGCTAAAATGAACGAACGTGCAAAATCCATTACAAAGTTATCCGATGGAATAATTGGTGCTTTCTATCACCCTTACTTAGGCGTCGAAACTTTTAATGACGTAGTAAGTAACTTAGAAAGTATCCCAAACATAAAATGGATCGATTTACAAAAAGAATCAAACGAAGTAAACATGAAAGATATTCATATTACTACCAATAAAGATGGCATTCACATCCAGAGACCAACTTCTATCAATGATGTAATGAATTATGTAAAAAAATACGGGTTCTTCCTTGGACTTGGAATCATTGTAGTTGTTTGTATTCTTTTATTAAGACGTGCAAAAAAGTTAGAATCGTAAAGCGAAACTTAAAGAACCCCAAAGTAACTAGGCTTCGGGGTTTTCTTGTCTTTTTAAATAAAATCGTACTGTATTCTCATATATTTGCTCTGCAACTTTATTTACAGGTATGTTTTTTATTACACCAATTTCTTTTAATACCTCTCGAATCATATGAGGGTGCGTCATCGTATCCTCTTGAAATTCCCACGGTCCATCCGTTTCTACCATCATATATTGTAAAGGATAATATGAAACAATTTTTCTAATTTTCTCCTTATATAAAACATCCGGTGTAATGGAAATGTAATGGCCGTTGCTAATCATACGCTCCATCGTTTCTTCACTTCCTTTAAACCAATGAAAATGTGCACGTGAAATTCCATACTCTTCAAGTAAATCACATACAATATCAGCATCTTCATACACTGCATGTAACACAATTGGTAAGTTGTACTTACTAGCTAGTGCAACGAATTTTTTTAATACCTCTATATATGCCTCTAAATCAATATCTTTATTTTCTTGTCTTAAATAATATGGCAACCCTACCTCACCGATAGCAACGATCTGTTCTGTATGCTTCTCAATTAGTTTATAAATTTGTTCACAGTCTTCTTTATGAATTGCCTGCTCTGGATGAAAACCTACCGCTGGATATATAAAAGGATATTGTTTCGCTAAAGATACAGTTTCTTGGCACGATTGATAATTCATCGATACTGCAACGAGTCCCTTTATCTCTTCACTTCGCTCCACATCTTCAATTAATTTACTTTTTTCTGTATCCTTATATTGATCAACATGTATGTGACTATCAATCCAGTACATCCTTATCACCTCTTATACTCATTTTAATAAAAAAACCAAGAAAGGATTCCCTTCTTGGTTTTATAATCTATATTATTTAACAATTAAATTTGTTATGATATCAAATAAGCCAATACATACTACAGCAACAGTAAAGTAGCTACAGAAATCTTTTATTGGAAACTTCACTACTTCTTCTTTACGCATCCCATTCTTCTCCCTTCTTAATATATCCCTAATCAACTATTTATTTCTATTATGCAATAAAATATGACAAATATGCCATCGAATTAGCTTACGTAAACCTTACAATGTTGTAAGATTAAAAAAAAGAGCCTTATCTAAAATAACGATAAGGCCTATTTAATAGTTAGTTAGTTTTCAAATATTCTTCATCATTTCAAGACAGAAAGCAATATATTGTAGCTTTCTATCTATATTGTATTAAAGTTTTTCGGTAATAACTATCGAATTACATTACACATACCTTACAAATATGTAAGTCTACTGTAATGCAATTCGATAGTTACTCTTACATATATTTCGTACAATAGAGTCAGAAAGAGAATCAAATAAGAAGAAAATTCACCTAACAAAATCAAATTACTAGTAGCGAATTCTTCTTATATCTTTCACTTATGCTACTACAAATTTGTGTCCCCTTCCCCTTTATATAATAGAGAACCCCCAGCCTGTATAGGCTGGGGGTTCTTTCCTATCTTCTGTATCATTATCTCATTTCTAAAAGTTTACTTTTCGCCTGCACAGGAATACTTTGAACTTCAATCTCTTCTACCGATTCACCATAACGCCCTTTTGCAAAGATTTTCAATGCCTCATCTCTCTTTAACATATGTTTTACTGTTTTCTACCTTTTTCATCGTACGCAATAAACTCATATTCATACCAGTCATCACCTAGATGCTGCCCGATACTATTTACAATTGTATAGTATTCCTTCGTTTTATAAAGCGGATTATATTTATCAATTACCGGTCCAAGTTTTGTCGGTATCAATAACACTAATATAGTCGCCATTGCTATTACAATAATAAGGATCCTTTTTTTCATAATACTTCAGCTTCCTCCTCTACAGAATACACGTAGTCTTCTCTAAACTCATTTTAAAGAGAACACGCTTAAATTACCATTGAATCCCATTACATTCCCCTTACATTTTTGTAAGAATTAAAAAAAGATGAACGAATTTTCTCGTTCATCCTTTAGCTTGCTTTAAAACCGCCACCAAGTACATCTCGTACATCGTGAATGACAACGAAAGCATCTTCATCAACCCGGCTAATAACTTGCTTTAATTTCACAAGCTCTTGTTTATTAATAACGACATATAATACTTCTTTATTCTTACCAGTATATCCGCCACGTCCTTCTAATACAGTAACGCCGCGTGTCATGTTCTTTGTAATAGTTTCACGAATTAAATCCGGCTGGTTCGAAATAATAGTAACAGCTGTTTTCGTGTCCATTCCTTCTACAATGAAATCAATTACCTTCGCTCCGATAAATACAGCAACAAGCGTATACATCGCTTTTTCTTGTCCTATTATAAATACGGAACCAGCGATTACAACGATATCAATAATAAGTACACCTTTTCCAACGCTCCAACCTAAATATTGATTTGCTAGTTGAGCTAAAATCGCTGATCCTCCTGATGTACCTCCAGCTTTGAACATACAACCTAATCCGATACCTACAAATACACCAGCGAATAAAGCCGCTAATAGCGTATCACTGTTCACTTGATACTCAATATGTTCTGTAACATATAAAAACAAAGATGTTTCTACAATCCCTAAAATTGTATAAACCATCGTTTTCTTATCAAAAAATTTATAACCAATAGCTAATAAAATTGCATTCAAACCAAAATTCACAATTCCTGGTGACCAATCAAATAAATAATAGGTAACAACCGTTAGACCGATGATTCCACCTTCTGATAAACGGTTTGGAATAGCGAAGTAATTAATACCAATTGCAAATAGTAATGAACCTATTGTAATTAATGCGATTTCCTTCATACGTTGATTAACCATAGTTCATGCCTCCCCCCATTTGACATTGTATCACTATCTCCTAGAGGTTTAGAAGTGGTTTTTATTACGCATTTTTTCTCATAATAGCAATGTTATTATGTTTAAACAAACGTCTGATTAATTATTCATATTTGCTCTAACTGTTCGAGCAAATTGTCCCACATTACCTTTCTGAATATACTTAGCTGTCACCGTTTCATGATTGTAAGTAAAGACTAAATGTGGACGTAAATCTATGTCGCCTATATGCAAATACGAATACTCTTCAAACGTTACAGGATAGTACGGGAATTCCCCATAAAAAAGGAGACGCCTAGTGGTAGCAGCGAAGATTCCATGCCGATAAGATAAGGAAAAATCATCTTTCTCAAATACCCCTATCACAAAGGCTAAAATTTGTTCGTCATGCTCTACGTATTTTTTCATGCTTAATAAAAGTTCATTCATGCATATTCCTCCAAATTCTATTCATTGTTTTAACACTTGAAAAGAATCCATGGATTATTACATACCGGTGTAATTCCTTTATAAAGCATGAAACGCGTTTCCTGTCAAAGACATTTCAAAAAATAATCTGCTACGTGGTTATACACATAACGGATTCTAGTTAAACCGTAGAGCGTTCCACAAGCCTATAAGGAATTTCCACCTTTTCTTGTTTTGAACTCTCATCACTTACTTGTCTATAAAACATTTCAAAAGCTGTTTTACCTATTCCCTTTAAATTTTGATCAATAGTTGTCAGTTGTAATACTTGTGAAATTGGCTGATTATCAAAACCTATAATCGCTAAATCTTCAGGAACTTTTATACCTAATTTTTTAACTTCTGTCATAATCCCAATAGCAACTTCATCTCCTGCTACTATTAATGCTTCAGGAGGATTCTCCATCTCTTTTAGTTGATACGCGACTCTCACGCCATCTTCCAATGTAAAACATTCTGTAAAAATCCAATCTTCAATCACTTCTTCATCTATTAATTGCAATTGTTGTTTGTAAGCATCAAAGCGCTTTTTACTACTCGGCCCTAACTTTCTTCCCGTACAATATCCAATTTTTTTATAGCCTTTATTAATAAGATGATTCATCCCTAATTGAAAAGCATTAAAATGATCTGTATATACACTTGATATACTTTCAATATCATTTTCCTCACAAGCGATAACTGAGCCATATGTAGCGTACGGCTCTATAATTTCCCACTCATTAGCACGAGAACAAATAATAAGGCCATCCAATTGTTTTGTTTTCAACATATGTAAGCTTTTCATTTCTTCTTTTTTGTTGTAATTCGTTTGACAAAGAAGTACTCGATAATTGTGAGCTAATGCGACTTCCATCATTCCACCCACCATCGCATCAAAACACGGATGATTAATATAAGGTAAAATTACACCAACAATATTCGTTTTCCCTTTTGATAAATGAACAGCATTTGCATTTTGTGAGTAATTCAATTTCTCAACTATTTCTAAAACAACTTTCCTTTTTTCTTCACTTACATACGGATGATCATTTAACACCCTCGAAACAGTCGTAACTGAAACCCCAGCCATCTTTGCAATATCTTTAATATTAGCCATACACTCACCTCTACTTTTAACTTAATAAATCACATGAACATATGTCAAATCTTCTCATCATTACACCTTCATTCGTTTTTCTTACAAAAGTGTAATTTTCCTGTAAGCTAATTCGATAGTGACTCTCCGCAATATTTCATACAATTAAGTCAGAAACAGGGCAACAACCATTTGAAAAGGAGCGGATATATATGATGAACAAATTTAAAACGAACAATTTCTTAAATACAATGAGCATGGTATTATCCGCTCTTATCGATGCAAAAGCTGTTGCTTCTACATTAAACAAGTAAGGAGAATGTATTATGAATAACATCACTTTTAACAAATTAGATTTTTTAGGACTAGCTAGCGGCTCAATTCTTCTTACTACTTTCATTTACGCTGCTACGCTTGTATAAACTTTGTGTCTCCTTTCCCCTTTATATAGAAGAAGACGACCGTCTATGCCCGGTCGTCTTTTCTTATTTTTGATTCGGCTGTAAAACTTCCTTTAGTTCTTCAAACTTTGCATTTAATTGATCTGTCATCATTTTCATAGCCGTTTTTCGATCTACTTGTTCTCCAGCATCGATTTGAATTGGATCCCCAAAAACTAATTGCGCTTTTTTCCCTTTTATCAATTCTTTTATACTTGATGGACCAACATAAGCTGCTGGTACCAATGGAACGTTAGAACGCATTGCAATCGTAACAGCCCCAGCTTTTAATGAAACGTCTTCTGATGATCTCGTCCCACTTGGAAAAATCCCTACTACTTTTCCCTCTTTTAATAAACGCGATGGAATTTTGAGCGTGCTCGGCCCAGGATTCGCACGGTCTACAGGGAACGCATTTACATTTTTAAAAAACCAATTTTTAAATTTACCTTCAAACAATTCTTTTTTTGCCATGTAATGAATTTGAGTTGGATACATTCCTGCTGCTAACATTAAAACGTCCATAAAACTTGTATGTGTGCAAGCAACAACATAAGGGCCACCTTCCGGTAATTTCTCTCTCCCTTGTACTTCTACTTTCCCAGCCGTTTTAAATATATATTTCAACGAAAATGTAATTAGTTTATACATTCATTCCGTTCCTTTCTAAACATCCGAAGTGGAATCATATTCTTACAACGATTATAACACTAAGTTATAGTAGTTGGTAATAAAATTAAGTATTAATTGTTAAATTTCAATTCTTACAAAAGTGTAATTTTCCTGTAAGCTAATTCGATAGTGACTTCCCCCAATATCTTATACAATTAAGTCAGAAAGTAACAACAACCATTAAAAAAGGAGCGGATCTATATGATGAACAAAATGAAAACGAACAATTTCTTAAATACAATGGGCATGGTATTATCCGCTCTTATCGATGCAAAAGCTGTTGCTTCTACATTAAACAAGTAAGGAGAATGTATTATGCAAAACATCACTTTTAACAAATTAGATTTTTTAGGACTAGCTAGCGGCTCGATTCTTCTTACTGCTTTCATCTACGCTGCTACGACCCTATAACTTTGTGTCCCCTTTCCCCTTTATATAGAAGAAGACGACCGTCTATGCCCGGTCGTCTTTTTAAATTTTTCTTTCTTTTAATTCTTTTAAAAGCTGTATCAGTTCAGCTTGTTGTTTTATCTTCTTACGACCATTTCGATTAATTGCTGCAAGCTCGCAAGCGATTCCAACGGCAAAGAAAAACAATAAACTTTCTAACATGTAAAATCCTCCAAATGTATTGCCTATTAAACAGCTTGGCGTAATTGCTCTTCTTGTAAAACTTGCTTATTTATATTTTCTTCTTTTCTCTGACAGACGTTATTACGAATAAGTGCTGTAATAACAAGTAATGTTCCTACTATATCAAACGTTGTTATTCTATATCCTTGCATCATCATAATAACTAAAGTAGTAATTGGTACAAAATTAATAAATAAAATACCATTAATGGATGATAAAATTTTCACACCGTAGTTCCAAGCAAGTAGTGCTACAATACCTGGTAATGTCATCATAAATAATAGGTCATATTTTACAACAGAAATCGTTCCCATACTTGGGACTGACACATATCCGATCGCTGTAATGATTATCGTTATAATTCCTGTGACAGCTGTACCAAATACACATGTCAATGTTGAATAACGTAACGTTGACCAATCGCTACACGTTTGACCACCCATCGTATAAATAACCCATCCTACAACACCGACAAATATAAATGCTAGTGAAAACATGTTATCTTTCAATGTTAAAAAGAAACTCATATCACCTTTCGTAATAACAAATACAGCTCCCACGAAAGCGATAACCATACTTGTTATCATATACTTCTTCGGTTTTATATGCTTATATCCCCATAAGATACAAATCGAAATCATCGGCATAAGCGCCTCCATAATAGAAGCTACCATTACACCGGGTTTCCCCATTAACATTTGTCCTAAGAAAACGAGCATATTATATACAGTAAACGCCATCGTTCCAAAAAAGACGAGTAATTTCCCTCTTCCTTCTAAATGAAATGCTTTCTTCCCTTCTTTCATCAACAGTAATACAATCAGTACCATTGCTACTGCTCCATAACGAATGAATGAAAAATAAAATGGATCTATGTATTCTAGTGCATGATCAGCAACAGGAAACATTGCTCCCCATGACATACTTGCGATTAAGCATGCCAAAGCACCTATTATCATTTGACCTTTTTTCACTGTACTCCCCCTCTTCTGTTTAAACCTCTCTCTATTAGCACAAAGAGAATTGTAAAAGAAAAAATATATCACGTAAAATGATTCAAAATGATGTTAACTATCATTTATAATGATAGTTAACATCAAGGAGGAGAATAAAATGGAATTAAGGGATTTACAAATCTTCCAGAGCGTTTCCGAACACGGTAGTGTAAGTAATGCAGCAAAAGAATTAAATTACGTACAATCAAACGTAACAGCACGTATTAAACAATTAGAAAACGAACTAAAAACGCCGCTCTTTTATCGCCATAAACGAGGTATGACATTAACGGCTGAAGGTAGAAAAATGCTTGTTTACGTCAATAAAATTTTGCAAGATGTTGAAGAACTAAAACAAGTATTTTTAGATAGCGAAACACCCTCTGGAATATTAAAAATCGGTACAGTCGAAACAGTCAGTACGTTGCCAACTATTCTTTCTTCTTATTACAAACAATACCCGAATGTCGACTTATCATTACAGGCTGGTTTAACAGAAGAACTTATTAAAGAAGTGCTCGAGCATCAATTAGACGGTGCTTTTATATCAGGACCGATTAAACATCCACTTATTGAGCAATATGATGTTAGTACAGAAAAGCTTATGCTCGTTACACATAACAAAACTTTTCATATAGAAGAATTCACTACAACCCCGCTCCTCGTTTTCAACCAAGGGTGTGGATACCGTTCCAAGCTGGAGCGTTGGCTGAAAGATGAAGGTTTACTTCCAAAAAGAATTATGGAATTTAACATATTAGAAACAATATTAAACAGTGTTGCTCTCGGCCTCGGAATTACACTCGTACCGCAGTCTGCCGTTCAGCATCTTTCCAAGGCGGGGAAAGTCCACTGTCATGCAATCCCTGAAAAATATGGTAGTATTTCAACTGTTTTTATACGTCGTAAAGATAGTTACATGACAAATTCAATGCGTAGCTTTTTGAAAACAATTGAGGAGCACCACCATATCAATATGCTTTAAAAGACATTCTTACACGAATGTCTTTTTTTCTTACAAAAGTGTAATCCTACCGTAAGCTAATTCGATAGTTGCTACTACCTATCTTTCATATAATAAAGACAGAAACAGGGTAACAACAACTATTCGAAAAGGAGCGGATACGCATGATGAACAAGATGAAATCTAATAAATTTTTAAATACAATGGGCATGGTGCTATCCGCACTTGTCGATGCAAAGGCTGTTGCAACTACATTAAACAAATAAGGAGAGATTATTATGAACAGTATTACCTTTAACAAATCAGACTTTATCGGACTTGCAAGTGGAGCAGCTCTTCTTACGGCTTTCATTTATGCACTTGCTCAAAGTCTCGTTTAACAATTTGTTCCCCAAAACCCCTTTATATATAGAAAAAGCTGCTCGTCTTATAGACAAGCAGCTTTTTAGTTTGTTTCATATATAATTTGGCCTGTTTTGCTTATATCATATCCACCAATTGCTTTTAATTCATTATGAAACCCTTCAGATTGCAAAACTTCTTTCAGTACCTCAATAAGTTCCTCATTTTCTTTATTCTTCAGAAGTACTAAATCATACTGTTCTTTCCTTATCGGAATAAAATCTACGTTTACAATTTGCGAAAACTTTTCTGATCCTACTCCAACATCAGCCTTTCCATTCGCAACTTGCGAGGCAACACCAAGGTGATTTGATTCTATCCATTCATATCCGCTAATATCTTCTTTATTTAATTTTTGAATTCGCAATTGCTCATCCACTAACACCCTAATACCAGAACCTTTTTCTCGATTTACAAATCGTATAGATGACTGAGATAAATCAGCCCATGTTTTTATATTTTTGGGATTTCCTTTTTGCACATAAAACCCAACATTTCTTGCTAATAAATTAATCATAATACATGGTTGTCCAACTAAAATACGTTTTACGTAAGGAACATTATATGTACCCGTTTCGCCATCAAACAAATGCAAACTAACGACGCTTCCTTCTCCTTGGTACATCTTCACTAAACTCGTTAAACTACCTTGATACGCCCTTAATATATTAGAATTTGGTAAACGATTTTCTATATGTTTTGCCAACATATCTAACGTTAGTTCTTGACCACTAATGATGCTTGTATTCGAACTACTAATTTCGTCCTTCTTTACAGGAGTAGCTTGTACCTTACCTGTTTTCATTTGCTTTATATATTGTTCTAGATCCGCTGCATCAATGCGCATTTGTCTACCAACCCTATAAGAAGGGAGTTCGCCCTTTTTAATTAAGTCGTATACAGTTAATTTTGATACTTTTAATCGCTTTGCTACTTCTTCCGTTGTGTAGGAATGATGATCCATAGACGCTTCCTCACTTTCTCCCTTCATTGTAACAAAGAAAAGAATATTTCTCCTATTTTTTAAAAACAATCATACATTTCTAAATATGTTCAATTATAACTATTTATAATTAAATATAATTAGTTATAATTAATATGGTAAACGAAAGGGGATTTTTTTATGAACAAATTTACATTACGGTCCATTGGGGTACTTATACTTTCTTTTCTTCTTATGTTCAGTGTAGCTTGTTCAAGCGGAGAAAAGAGAGAAAAATCAGTTGCTAAAGAAGGAAAGACAGTAGAACTTACTATATCAGCTGCTGCAAGTTTACAAGATGCATTAAAAGAAATTGAAAAGCAATATAAAGAGAAAGAAGCAAATATTAAGCTTTCTTTTAACTTCGGCGCTTCTGGTGCACTTCAACAACAAATTGAACAAGGTGCGCCTGCTGATTTATTCTTCTCTGCAGCAGAAGATAAATTCCAAACCCTCGTTAAAAAAGGATTCATTGATGAAAAAGAAGGGAAAAACCTTCTTGGAAACGAACTAGTTCTAGTCGTTCCTAAAGATAGTTCTCTTACTAAATTTCAAGATTTAAAAGATGAGAAAATCAAAAAAATCGCACTTGGTACACCCGAATCTGTACCTGCAGGAAAATATGCAAAAGCTTCTCTCACACATGAAAATCTTTGGAATGACGTTCAAAATAAAATCGTATTTACAAAAGATGTTCGCCAAGTGTTAACATATGTAGAAACAGGTAATGTTGATGCTGGTATTGTATACAAAACAGACGCTCTCGTTTCAGACAAAGTAAAAATTGGAGCGACAGCAGCGGCTAATTCTCATGAGCCGATTCACTATCCTTTAGGTGTTATAAAGGAATCTAAGCATAAGAAAGAGGCGACTTCATTCTATGAGTATTTGCAGTCAAAAGATGCACAATCTATCTTTAAGAAATATGGATTTACAATCCTGTCATAATTACTATGAGCTTTGATACCATTTTGTCACCTGTTTTTCTATCCTTGCGAGTAGCTGCATGTGCCACCATTATCGTTACGATTTTTGGAACGATTATTGGACGGGCGTTAGCACGCTCCTCGTGGCGATATAAAGTACTACTAGAAACCATTTTCTTATTACCAATGGTACTTCCGCCAACTGTTATCGGCTTTTTTCTCATTATCATTTTTGGAAATAATAGTCCCATTGGAGAGTGGATTGAATCATTATTTCAGCAGTCCATTATGTTCACATCTACTGCTGCTATCATTGCTTCTACAGTCGTTGCATTTCCGCTCATGTATCAATCAGCAAAAACAGGATTTTCTATCGCAAATGTACAAATTGAAGATGGCGCGCGCGACCTTGGTGCAAGTGAGTATCAAGTTTTTCTACACGTTACACTCCCACTTGCATTCCCCGCACTACTTAGCGGTATGATTTTAAGCTTTGTTCGCGCGCTCGGTGAATTTGGTGCTACTTTAATGTTTGCAGGAAACATTCCCGGCAAAACACAGACGATTCCAACCGCAATTTATATGGCTATTGATGCAAGTAATATGCAACTCGCTTGGACACTTGTCATCATAACGATTAGTATGTCACTTCTATTTTTATTATGTATTCAACTCATTAATAAGCGACTTACCACTTCCTAAAGCAGCTTTCGACAAAAGCTGCTTCTTTATTTCCTAAGAAATAAAATATACTGCCATAAAATAACTGAATCTTATTTTTTATTTAAATATACATTCTATTTGAATTTACTTTCTAAAAGTGACAATTTCCTGTTATTATATGGAGGTGTTTCAAAAAATGAAGAAATGAAAACGCATTTATATCGTAAGTTCTTCATCCTGTTTTAGCGATCGGTAATCTTCTACTCTATTAGTGGGGCATTACCGATCGTTAGAACGATATGTAATTATATTGGTATAGAAAACCGAAGGGAGTCTTGTAATGGACATTTTATTAGCGCTTCTTCCTGCAATCGCATGGGGAAACATCTTATTAGTAAGCGTAAAAATGGGCGGTGGTGCATATAGCCAAACGGTGGGTATGACAATCGGTGCTCTATTCTTCGCAACAATTATGTATGTATTTACTCAACCAGCTTTAACAATGACAGTCTTGATTGTTGGCTTTATTTCAGGTTTATTCTGGGCTTTAGGACAAGTAAACCAATTAAAAACAGTTGAAAAACTAGGCGTTTCAACTACTGTAACTATTTCCACTGGTATGCAACTTGTTGCAACTTCTATCTTTGGAGTTATCGCTTTTCGTGAGTGGACTACTACTACAACGATTGTTCTGGGAACGATTGCAATCCTGTTAATTGTAGTTGGTGTTGTATTCACTTCATTAGATGATAAAGAAAATGCACAGCCACCAGGACAATTGAAAAAAGGACTTCTTACTTTAATTGTTTCTACTTTCGGCTATCTTGTATATGTAATTATTATTCGTTGGTATAATATCGATGGTTGGTCTGCTATTTTACCACAGGCAGTTGGTATGTTTGTTGGGGCGGTTGTACTGACATCTAAACATAAACCCTTTAACAAATACGCAATTCGTAATGCTTTATCCGGTTTACTATGGGGAACAGGAAACTTATTCTTGCTTCTTTCATTACCGCGTGTCGGAGTAGCAACAAGCTTCCCATTATCTCAAACTGGAATCGTTATCTCAACATTTGGTGCGATTGTCTTCTTAGGTGAAAAGAAAACAAAACGTCAACTGATCTTTATTGCACTAGGTAGTGTTTTAATTATCGGCGGTGCTGTATTGCTTGGTATGACAAAAGCATAAACTTATAATCTATTAATAAACCCCTGAAGCATATGCGCTTCAGGGGTTTTTCGATTACAATTATTTTTCAAATATAATTATCTACATGATTTCGTTGTTTATAGTTTCTCTTCCATTCTAGCAAACCATCTGTACATAAAAACAGATTAATAATAGCTAATATTAGCATAATATATAAGCCTGTTGAAATATAAATCACTATGCTAACTATATTGTACAAAATCCACAGATGCCAATTCTCTAAGATTTTTCGGCTTAGCATAAATTGAGCTACTAACCCTAATACGGCATTTAAAGCATCTAAATATGGACTTGTCGATTCTAAATAGCGAACTTGATAATATCCCCAACCAATCCAAGCAACTACGATAAAGATTATATACATAGTCCATTCTTTCAAATCTAAACGAACTGTCGGCTTTACCTCTTCTCCCCCGCTACGTGCAACCCAATAATACCAACCATACATATTAAATATAAATTGAAAGACTGCTAATACTGCCATTGCATATAAGCCTTGCGTAATAAAAATATACAGAAATACTGCAACTGTAATCATCCCAAATAAAAAGTTCAATACCTTTTCTCTCGCTAATAACCAAACATTAATAATGCCCATAACTGATGCAAAAATTTCAATATAACTTGATTGAATATAAAACCCAACCAATATGCAAATAATACTAGAAATGAGTAAAAAAAGTGGACTTCTAACCATATTTATCTCTCCCCAGGTGTGTAATAAACTCCCTATCAACAGTATAAGGAATAGCCCTTTCTCTTACCATAAATTCCCTTTCTTGAAAATCCCCTCATTATCCATTCCACTTACGATAAGCCTTTTCTTTTTACAAAAATCTCTTAAAAATGGTATCGTTTTTTATAACATATCTCTACTGGAAAGGAATAAAGGATATGCCTAATAAACATCGAATTTTATTTATTGGTGCCGGCCGTATGGCAGAAGCGATATTTGCCGGATTACTTAAAACAAGTAAAGAATACATCAAAGAAATTATTGTTTCCAATCGAAGCAACGTAGAAAAACTGAATCAATTACAAAAGCAATATGATATATCCATTACAACGGATTGGAAACAACACATTAAATCTGTAGATACAATTGTTTTAGCAATGCCACCTGCTGCACATGAACAGTTATTAGCTAATTTATCTCCCCTTCTAACTGATCAATTTGTCGTGACAGTTGCTGCTGGAATCGGACCATCTTACCTAGAAGAAAGACTCCCTCAAGGAACACCTGTTTCCTGGATTATGCCAAATACAGCTGCTGGCATTGGAAAATCCATCTCTTTATATACGATGGGACAAGCAGTACATGCATCGCATAAAAAAACATTACAACTTCTTTTAAAAGGCATCGGCACCTCGCAGCATTGTGCTGAAGAGGAAGTTCATCAACTTACTGCAGTTACTGGTAGTGCACCTGCTTTTCTCTATCACTTTGCTGAAGGTTTAATTGAAGCAACGAAAAGCTATGGAATTGATGAGGCAACAGCAAAACATCTTGTCATTCAAATGATTGCTGGCTCTGCCGCTATGCTCCAGCAAAATCAAGATCCAGCTATGCTCCGTGAACAAGTAACAACACCAGGGGGTTCAACAGCTGAAGGTTTAAAAGTTCTATATGAGAATAATTTTTCAGAAGTCATTCAACAAGCAGTTGAAGCAACAAATAAAAAAGCTAGGGGGAATTAATATGACTTTAACAAGTTTAAACGACTATACAACATTACATAATGGCGTGAAAATGCCTTGGTTCGGTTTAGGTGTTTTTAAAGTAGAGGACGGATTAGAAGTAATTGATTCTGTAAAAGCAGCTATTAAAAACGGATACCGCAGCATCGATACAGCTGCAATCTATAAAAATGAAGAAGGCGTTGGTCAAGCAATTCGCGAATCTGGTATTCCTCGTGAAGAATTATTCATCACTTCAAAAGTATGGAATAGCGATCAAGGTTACGAATCAACACTTCAAGCATTTGAAACTACATTAGAGAAATTAGGCCTAGAATATTTAGATTTATATTTAGTTCATTGGCCTGTAAAAGAGAAATATACTGAATCATGGAAAGCGTTAGAAAAACTTTATAAAGATGGCCGTGTTCGCGCTATCGGTGTGAGCAATTTCCATATCCATCATCTACAAGACGTATTAGAAATTGCTGAAATCAAGCCAATGGTTAACCAAGTAGAATATCACCCCCGCTTAACACAAGAAGAACTACATGCTTTCTGTAAAGAGCATAGCATTCAACTAGAAGCTTGGTCACCATTAATGCAAGGGCAACTGCTTGATCACCCAACATTACAAGAAATTGCTACAAAATATAATAAATCAACTGCACAAGTTATTTTACGCTGGGATCTACAAAATGAAGTTGTAACAATTCCTAAATCTATTAAAGAACACCGCATTATTGAAAATGCAAACATCTTCGACTTTGAATTAAGCACTGATGATATGAAAGCAATTCAAGCTTTAAATGAAAAACATCGTGTTGGTCCAGACCCAGACAACTTTAACTTCTAGTAGGAAAACCACTGTACATATGCAGTGGTTTTCTTTTTAAAAACTGAAAATTTAAACTATATCCCATTTGATTGACACCTCATTCTTCAAGGTGTAAGATTTTGAATTATCAAAGAAACACAAAAATTAATAAAACTTATTTGTTTACTCATTGTATCAAGAGAGGTGGAGGGACTGGCCCTTTGAAACCTCGGCAACAGGTTCTTTTTGAATACTGTGCCACTTCCTGCAAGCTTTACGCTTGAAAGATAGAATGAGGGACTTCGTTTATATACAGGTGCATAACTTGTACATAAAAATCCCTCTTTCTCGATAAGAAAAGAGGGATTTTTTCTTTCCCTCATAATTGTTCATTTTCAAAAAAATAATTAAACAATTTAGGGAGGATTTAAAAATGAAAAAGAAATTTGTACCCGGTATCGCGTCAGTTATAGGAGCAAGTATTTTATTAACTGGTTGCGGTAGTTATAAAAACGAAGCTAGCGGAGCAAATGCGAAAGATGAGGCACCTAGTAAACAAGTTTTAAACTTATCTTCACCTACTGAAATACGAACAATGGATACTGCTCGTGCTACAGATACTGATTCTGGTCAAGTAATGAGAAATGTATTTGAAGGCTTGTATAATCTCGGTGAAGGTAACAAACCTGTTTCAGGCGTTGCAAAGTCTCATGAAGTAAGTGCGGATAAAACAAAATATACATTCCATTTACGAGATTCAAAATGGTCAAACGGTACACCTGTTACAGCGAAAGACTTTGTCTTCGCTTGGCAACGTGCCGTTGATCCAGCAACAGCCTCTGAATATGCATTTTTATTCTTTGATATAAAAAATGCGAAAAAGGTTAATAGTAAAGAGTTACCAGCCGATCAACTTGGTGTAAAAGCAATTGACGATCATACATTTGAAGTGGAATTAGAACGTCCAGTCCCTTATTTTATTAGTTTAACGGCGTTCCCTACATTTCTACCAATCAATGAAGAATTTTTCAAATCACAAGGCGACAAATACGCTTTAGAAGATAATAAAATTCTTTACAATGGCGCCTTTACATTAAGCGATTGGAAACATGAACAAAGCTTTAAATTTAAGAAAAACCTTAACTATTGGGATAAAGATAATGTCAAACTTGAAGAAATCAATTTTAACGTTGTGAAAGAAAAATCAACAGAAGTAAATTTATTCGAATCAAAACAATTAGATCGTATCAAACTAACATCTGACTTCGTTGATAAATATAAAAAAGACGCAAACTTTAAAGAGCGTCCAAACGTAGGGGTACAATTTATACGTATGAACCAACAAAATAAAGTGCTCCAAAATGTTTCTGCACGCCAAGCAATTGATAACATGATTGACCAAAAAGCCTTTGTAAATACGTTATTGAATGATGGTTCTACACCAGCTTACAGTCTCGTTCCGAAAAACTTTGCTAAAGGACCAGACGGCAAAGACTTCCGCTCTGCAAACGGAAATTTAACAAAAACAGATACGAAATATGCACAAGAATTATGGAAAAAAGCGAAACAAGAACTTGGTTCTGAGAAAATAACATTAGAATTACTAACAAGTGATGCTGATCTCGATAAGAAAACAGGGGAATTTTTAAAAGGGCAACTAGAAAAGAACTTAGATGGTTTAACAGTAAATATAAAACCACAACCACGTAAACAGCAAGTTTCGTTATTATTAAAAGGGGAATATGAAATTGGAATTGACGGTTGGAGCCCTGACTTCGCTGACCCAATTACATTCCTTGAACTTTTCACAACAAATAACCCTTATAACTTAGATCATTATTCTAATAAAGAGTTTGATAGCATCATCGAGAAAGTAAAAACTGATTTAGCTGGCGATGAAAAGGCACGCTGGGAAGCTCTACTCACATCAGAAAAAATATTATTTAAAGACTCTGTTATCTCTCCACTATATCAAAAAGGAGAATCTTATTTAGAACGTTCTTACGTAAAAGGCATCGTTCAAGTAGACTTTGCAGGTCAATTAAACTTTAAATGGGCAAAAATCGAAAAATAAATACGAAAAAAGATTTCCTGATGTACGGAGCAATGAATAAAAAAGCTTACGTTGATACATTTTTAAATAACGGCGCAAGCCTAGCAGAAGGTATGGTTCCTGCTAAATTCACTAAAGGACCAGACGATAAAGACTTCCGTAAAGAAAATGGTAATTTAGTAAAAGATAGTGTGAAAGTTGCAAAAGTGAACTGGAAGAAAGCAAAACAAGAATTGAGTACTGATAAAGTAACACTTGAATTATTAACACGCGATAATGCGATAGCTAAGAAAACTGGTTTAGCTGGCAATGAAAAAGCTCCCTAGGAAGCAATGAAGCAAGCCGAAAAAATCTTATTACAAGGTGGTGCTGTCGCTCCTCCATACCAACAGGAACTCTTACCTACAACGCGGATTTATTAAATGGCTTGTAACAACTGACTTCGGTGGTGAATTTAACTACAAATGGACAGAAGTTAAAAAATAATAAAACCTATTAAAAAAGGTATCCCTCGTGCGGATACCTTTTTTTACTCTACGCTTCTTTAACTACAGAACTTCTTACTATTCCTTTTATACATATAGCGATTACCGCTACCAATTGTGTAACTAGAACAATAAGTAATAATGAAATAATATTTTTCTCTAAACTAACTCCACCAAATATTATTGTATAATAACCATTTGCCGCGTATGTTGCGGGAAATAATTCACCGATTGTTTGATATGTTTTAGAAAGCATCTCATGTGGCACAATTACACCCGAACTTACAAGTTGTAAAGAAAGTGAGATAATGTTGAAAAGCATACCTGCATTTCCAAAAGCGGTAATAAACATTTGCGTTAATGAAAGGAAAGCGAAAAAAACAATCGTTTGAAACATCCATATATTCAATACTGATTCTTGCAATTCAATTTTGAACACTTTCATTAAACCGATTGTAATGCATGCAAGTAAGACTGATACTGTACCGTTAATTACTTGCCGTGACAAGAAACTACTCCAGCCACCCCCCACTTCTTTTGCCACTTTCGATAATTCCATACTCATAATCATCGCTCCAACAAATGAAGCTAACACAATCATAAGCGGTACCATATTAACAGAAAATCCTTTTGCGTTATTTACTTTATGAACTGTAAATCCAACAGAATCTTCTGCTAAGCCTTTTATCGCTTCTACATTCCCTGGTCCCATAGCTTGTAACTTCCCAGCAACCGCTTGCTGCTTATAACCTGCTATCTCTTTATTTACATTGTCACGAATTTGTTTCGCAGCTCCTTCCATCATCTGCTTTGCTATCATAGCGTTCGCTTGATTAATGTGGAAGTTTAAATCCGGTTTTCCCCTTTCACTTATATCTTTTGAAAAAGAAGTAGGGATTTCTATAATCATATCGTATACATGATTATTCATTTCCTCTTTTGCTTTTTCCATAGACTTTTCTTTTTTCACTTGAAACGGTAAATTTTTCTGTAGACCTTCCGCTATTTTACTTCCCATGTTTGCATCCTCATTTACAATTGCAATACACATTTGATCGAATCTTTCATTCACTCCATCGTAAGCCGTTAACCATATACAAAAGAAAATAACCTGGAATGATAATGCTACTATCATCCCTACATACGTACCCGGTAGTTTTAAAAATTGTTTTAACGCGTTCATCTTCTCACTCACTCTCTCCATTCAGCAAGCAAGTACATACTTGCATTTTATTTTAAATAAATACTAGGGTCTTAATGCCCTAGCATATAAAACAATATTATTCTCAATAAATTTCTCATCATCAACTTCTATAAGTCGATTTGCAAAACGTAATTTAGATAGGAAATAGCCAAAATTAATCCATATAAAATTCATTACTTGTGCTTCAATATTTGTATCGATAATTTTTCCTTTTTCCTGCATCTTTGCAAAATAAATCATTAATTCTTCTCTTAACCCTTTTGGTATTTTAGAAATTTCTTCATCTAATTCAGGAAATTCTCCTGCCTCACGTATACCGATAGAAATAATATCTTTTACTTCATTTAAAAATTTATGGTAATGCCGTGCTAAGTTCTTCAAATCCGTTTCTAATTCCCATACAATTTCTGTTTGCAAAAATTGCTTTAAATGCGGTACATATGAAAATTCAGCAACAGCCGCTTCAATAACGCCCTTTTTGCTTTTGAAATTGCGAAATATCGTTACTTCATTGACGCCAGCACGCATTGCAATTTCCTTCGTCGTAGCTGCTTTATAACCTTTTTCTTTTACTAATTCAATCGCTGCTTGAACAATTTTATCTGCTGTCTTTGAGCGTGCCATAAAACCCTCTCTTCCTTATGCAAGTGATCACTTACATTTAGATTATATAACTTTTCTGACTATTGTCAACTGTCTTCATTCAAATGAGTTTCTATATACTCGATCGCTTTTTTTATCATCTCTTTATATTCTTCATACATTTCAGCGCCTCCTCACACCTTCAATTTACCATATACATACAAATTATTTTTGATTTAAATTGCGAATTAACCCTTGTATCTCAAAGAAAATAATTTATTTAAACACATACATAATTACACGAAATTAGGAAAAACTTGTATAGAAGAAGTTACATAAAGGAGGAATATATAATGAGAATTTTACTTTCAGTTTTATTAGCTCTTATGCTAGTACCTGCATTAACAGGGTGTAAAGCGCCTGCAAAAGAAGATACAACTTCTAATAAGAAAACGACAGAAGAAGCAAAAAATGAAGCACCTGCAGACTTAAAACTAAACTTTAATGAATTCAATTTAAAAGCAGACTATCAAGATACGAAGAAAGATTACGAAGCCGATTATAAAAACGTAGCAGCTGATAAGAAAATGGAAGCGAAAATTGAAGATCATAAAGCAGATGTGAAATTAACAGGTGACGAAGCTATTACAAAATTAAGCCCACTTCTACAAGATTTAAAATTTGATAAAAATACGACAGATCAAGAAGTAATCGACCAAGTAATAAACGTATTCAAACTGGACAAAGATTATCAAAAATTCGATTTAGAAGTAGTCTTCTCTGACGGAACGAAGAAAGAATATAAGAAAGAAATTAAATAAAGAAGTAGGCTGTTGCCTACTTCTTTATTTAATTTTCGCGTATCGTAGTTCCGGGCTAGAACCTATATGATGTTTTTTGTAAATAAGAAGCGCTTGGAAATATAATTGAATTAATCGTGTTTCATCAAACATAATGTCTTCTGCTTTGTGTAGTATTTCAAAACGTTTATTTTCATCTTGTTCTGTTTTCGCTTGGTTAATTAAGCTATCAAATTCTTGATTGTACCATTTAGCAATAAAAGAAATTGTATGAAAGGAGTTAGAAAATGGATCCCTTACTTTTGGCTACTATAGGATTGCCCTTAACAATCGTAATACTCGTTATCATAGGCTTCTATAAACTCTTCATTAAAAAGAAAAATATCTCTTCTTTTTATACACCATTTGACAATATTACCGGACAAACTATTTCTGAGTTTCATGAGGAACAAAAAGTATTCGTATGCAAGGATGAAGATGGAGATGGTAAGAAGAAAAAATAACCTTGCATACGCAAGGTTATTTTTTCGTTTCTGCCTGAAAACGTTTGTAATATGTTGATGCTGTTGAAAAATGAACTTCTATATCACGAATTAATGATGAATCTTCTTCTTTAGCTAACTTCTGCAATTTTTTCATTGCTTGTTCCGTTTCGTTTAAGAAGCCAACATATAATTCCTGTTCTTGTTCTTTCGATTTCGGAACACGAATTTCTTTACGCATATGATCAATATCTTCTAACATGCCCGTTGTTACTCTCTGTACATCTTCTTTATATTTATCATGGCTTAATGCCTTGCCACCCTTTCCCTTCGCTTCTTCCCATAACTTTACTGCTTCATTAACTTCTTTGTTCATCTTCACGTCGTACTTATCATGTACTTCGCGATATACTTTCATCTCTTCTGTTTGTTCGGTAGATTGCTCTACTTTCTCTTTCGGTTCTTTCGTATCTTTATTTCCATTACATCCTGCTAGAAGGAGCATACCTCCGAGCATAGCAATACCCAAAACCTTCTTCATCTCTTATTCTCCTTTTGTCTACATCTACTACTAATCTCCACTTGTTATTATAACGAGAACACCCTAAATTTTGCACGCAAGAAGATGTATTTATGTATACAACAACATTTTTGTCACAGTATCGTCACTTTATACGGGTAACTTCTTCATCACTTTACTACTTCACCTTACAAAACTGTAAGCACACATATAGAACATACCATGCTAGACTTACATATGCATAAAACAATTGTAGTTCCATTTCCAAAGGAGAATTATATATGTACAATACGATAACTTTTATGGGTGAAGACATTCGCGTCCTTATTCGTGAAAAATCACTTCATATTGAAAATACAGAGGAGCTTCGCCGTGTATTAAAGAAGAAACACGCTCCATTCAAACTTGCTCAATATTTAAAACAACAACATACAGATCAATTTCATACCGTGCTAAATATATCCGATGAATCATTAACAATTGAAATTATCGGTCACGTCTATATCGGAAATTTTGCGGATGCCTTAAAAGAAATTCCGCGTATACCAAAAATTGCTCCTATCATTGTTAAAAAAGCATATAAAATTACAGATCATACAGATATTATTGACTGCGGAGAGAAAGAAGTTGATTCCAATCGCTGGGTGTGGGATAAACTCGCGGTCTTATACGATACGATTATGAATAATATGTATAATAAAAAGACCCGGTAATAACTTTACCAGGTCTTTTAAAACGGAAAATTTACTATGTATCTTTACCGCTTCTTATTTATTCACATTCATACGACTGCGCTTATATACGAGAGCACCCCCAGCAAGCATGACAACACCCATTAATGTAAGTAAATTATCATTTTGTGAAGCACCTGTTTTTGGTAGTGACACTTTATCATTCACTTTTACCGGTGTTGTAGTTACTTTTGTTGGTGTAATTTGATTCGGTTTATCAATTACTTGATTTGAATCTGGTCCTTTTGTATTAGGTGTATTGTTTCCAGTTCCTTTTCCATCACCATTATTATTTCCTACTGTATTTTTATCATCTTGTTTTTTACAATCTTTATTTTCTACTTTCTCAATTGCTACTTGTTGTTTTACAGTTTGATCTCCACGTTTTGCAGTAAACGTAACTTTTAAATCTTTTAAATCTTTAGCTGTTTCACCAACAATTTGGAAGTACAATGCAGACCCTTCTCCCGCTTCCATTGCTTTAACTGGAATAGTTGCTGTATTTCCGTTCCATTTAATATCTAAATTCATTGCACCTTCATGAAGCCCTTCTTGTAAAGAAGCGTCTTTTAAATAATCAGGAATTTCTGCTTGCTTATAATGATCAGGAATTGTCAATTTAATATCTTTTGGAACATCAATTTCCACATCAAATCCTTTTAAATCTTCAATCGTTAAATTTTGAGTTGTTAATAAAAAGTCTAATGTAAATTCATTTTCCTTTAAATTCGGTACGCAAGTTGTGGCCTTCACTTTCCCTTCAAAACGTATATCTTTATTCATTTCTGAGAAATCAATATTTGCACTCCCTTTCATTTTACCAAGGGGATCATATTCATCTTTATCAATTAAATATAATTCAATATCTTTACTTATTTTTTCACTCGCTACATTTCCAATTACAGGAATCTTAATATTTTTTGTAATTGCTTTATTTGGTTCCATATCTGGCAACTGAATCTTAATAATTTTAGATCCATCCTCAAGGATCATTCCTTCATCTTCTTTAAAATCTCCATCCAATCCTTTTGGTATAGTCACACCGAGATAAAGATTATTGGCTTTATGCGTCACTTTGCTTGTTACAGTTGCTGTTATATCTAATACATAATGATTTTTCTTCGGGTCCCATTTTGCTTTTCCTACTACATTTCCACTAAAATTAGATACATCTATTTTCTCTTCTTTATTTACAGGAGGTGGTGTTAAAGGTTTATTGGTAGCTTGTTCTAGTGGTGCTACAGGTGTTGTATTTTTTTGTTCTACATTTTCTTTCTTCTGATCTTGTTTATTTTCTTTTACTGGTTCCAGTTTCTTTTCTGCATTAGGTTTTGCTTCTTGTGCTTCTTTCTTTTCTTCTGGTTTTATAGTCTTCTCTATTTCTTTAGAAACTTCTTTATTTCCTTGATTCTGGTCTTTCTTTTGTTCTGCTTCGTTTAATTTCGCGTCCTTATTATCACTTTGCGTTACAGTTTCCTTGTCTACTTTTTCCACGTTCACTTGCTTCACATTATTACCTTCAGGTGCGGCTAACGCTGCAACAGGAGATAAAGCTAAAAGTGATACAAGAGTTACTGCACTTACTTTTTTAAGCATAAAAATATTCCTCCCCTAGTATTTATACCATCCTATAGATTTTATAGACTATAAGACTATAAGACAGGCCCAACATCCATTATAAGGAAAAAATAATTAAAAACAATAAAATCGCAGAATAATTAGATTTATAAGTTTATACAAGAAAGAGCTATGATAATATCTCATAGCTCTTTCTTGTACTACATTTCTATATTTGATTTTTTTTGCAGCCCAAACTGCTTTTCACTTCGCTTTGCCATAAACAGATAGCATAACACTGCTCCCACTTCACAAAACGCAATAACAATCCCCATAGGCAATGCTGTATTGCTTCCACCAATACCTACTAAAGGTGCAACAAGTGCTCCTGAGATAAACTGTAATAAACCCAGTAAAGCTGATGCTGTTCCAGCAGCTTGTTTTTGATTTCTCATCGCTAATGAGAATCCAGTTGTTGATACAACCCCTACACTTGAAACAACAAGGAATAACGAACATAAAACACCAATTAATCCTATCCCTAATACAATCGTAAGTAGCAAAGATAGACCTCCAACAGCCGCAATAGCGATACCGGAAACAAATAATGTCTTCTCACTAACTTTCCCTGCTAAACGGCCAGTAACTTGGCTAGCAATGATAATACCTATACCGTTAATCGCAAAGAATAAGCTAAACTCTTGCGGTGATGCACCATATATATTTTGCAAAACAAATGGTGAGCCTGAAATATAAGCGAACATCGCTGCAGATACTAAACCTTGAGATAAGGCATACCCCATAAACAGACGATCTTTCAGCAACTTTCCGTATGTCGCTAACGTTCCTGATAAACCACCTGTTTCTCTTTCTTCAGGAGGTAATGTTTCACGTAATACAAAAGTAGCTGACACTAACATACATACACTTATCGCTCCAAGAACGATAAAGACTCCTCGCCACGATGTAAACTGCAACAATTGTCCTCCAATAATCGGTGCTAAAATAGGTGCTGCACCGTTTACTAGCATAAGTAGCGAGAAAAACTTCGTCATTTCAGAACCTGAATACATATCTCGTACCATTGCACGTGATATAACAATACCAGCTGAGCCTGAAGCGCCTTGTAAGAAACGTAAAAGAACTAA
This sequence comes from Bacillus clarus, assembly GCF_000746925.1. GTDB lineage: Bacteria > Bacillota > Bacilli > Bacillales > Bacillaceae_G > Bacillus_A > Bacillus_A clarus. The sequence continues at coordinate 2,510,676 of NZ_JMQC01000008.1, read as the reverse complement.
ACTCCAAATAGATGGCGCAACGGCACAAAGTAAAGAAGATGCAACATAAATAATAAGAGCGATAATAAGAGGTTTACGCCTTCCATAAATATCACTAATTGAACCGACAAATAATTGTCCCACTGAAAGCCCAAGCAGACATGCTGTTAAAGTAAGCTGCGCAAGAGAAGCACCAGTTTGTAAATCATCCGTTAATTTCGGTAAAGAAGGCAAATACATATCAATGGATAATGGCCCAATTGCCGTAAGTGTCCCTAATACAAGAACCATCCATAACCTGTTTGTTTTTACAGGTTTATATACTTCGTGATTAACTTCATTCACTTTCATCGTTCACCCTTTCATTCATTAATACAAATCGTAACAATTATAGTTACAACATAGATATACGTCAAGTATATCCAACTTTCCTGTTTAATGTCATTAAAAAAAAGCGATAGAATCTCTATCGCTTTACTTTTTCAAGTTACCATTTATAAATTTAGATACAGAAGACATCGTTTCCCCTGTGTCTAAATACGTGATTTGAATTGGGTCTCCTACTTCTGTAAACATTGCATATGGGAATTTTTTCACAGGTATCATAAATACTTTTTGTTCATTTTCTAACAGCACGTACACAATCGTATTTTCACCTGATTTTTCTTTATATACACGTTGTACAGTACCTTCTTTTTGTGCCTCTTTCCCATTTGAAGTTGGCCTGAATGAATCTCCACTTCCCGTTAGCACGTTTTTATAGTTCTCAAGTGCTTCTTTTTGCGTCGAACCTGTCGCAAACATTTTTGCATTAGAAGCATAAATAACTGTATGGGCACGTACTAAGCCTCCATCATCAATAACAGGTACAATCCAAGATGGTTTACCATATACATTATAAATAACTGGCATTGTTCCGTGCCACTTCTCTCTTTTAAAGGAATTATCCACTACTTCTGTAGCAGCCGAACCATCCATAATTCCTTTTACTTCTTTTCCGTTATAGTAATACAACTTCCCTGTACGTGCATCCACTAATGAATAGCCTAAAGCAGAGTCCACACCTTCTTTCGGAGAGGTGAAATCTGTAAAATAATACAATCTTCCATCCTTACCGAAGATCGGTGTAACACCCTCTTTCGTTCCCCATTCAGTCGGGATTTTCATATCACTTTGTGAGAATTTCGTATTCCAAAATCCGTGAATATACTTTCCAAAATACGTATTTAATGTAGATGCTGTTTCATGATTTAGTACACCATCCACGAACTTAGGCGCTTTCTCTTTATCATATCGTTTCACATCACCTGTTTGTGCGTCCACGACAACAACACCTTGTACTTCAAATCCCGATCTTCCAGAAATAAATTCACCATATGTCATTGTATAATATGGTTTCCCTTTATCATCGACCTCAAATTTCGGCTTCCCTTTAAAAATTAAATTAGGTTCCGCTTTTCGAACAACTCGCTCTAATTTATTCCCGAAAAACATACTTGGCACATACTTCATTTTATATCCAAGATGTAATTTTGCTTCCGCATCCGGATTTGTACCTGACATCGTTACGTAACCTGGAATTGTCTCCGCTTTACGCGCTTTAAAAAATCCAGATACTTCAATTGGAGCTACATATAAGGCTTCCCCATTTACCATTTGTGGTGTTAATTCTCCTAGCTCAAAATAAGCTACTTTTGGAATGTCACCAAACACTTTCTTCATCTTATTTTCTGCTGTTTTCGGAGGAACTGTAAACGGTTGATCATTCTCAGTAAATGTTTCCGAAATATCTTTTTCTACCTTAACAACAGAATCATATTTCTTTTGCGAGATTACTATATCATGTAAATAACCAAAATAGCCGTAACTTGCAAGCAAAACAAGCATCAATGCTCCTTTTAGCATGCCTTCTAATTTTCCAATCTTATTTTGTGAAAATAAAACGAGCCCAATTAAAATTGCTACTGCGACAGAATAATGAGTAAGAATTGAATCTATCCGATCATCAATTAACCAAAAGTATTCATAGATCGCAACGCCAATCCAAAATAAAAATGGAATAACTAAAATAGATAATTTCTTGCGCTTTACAATTTTCTCAGTTCCTTCTTTATCCAACGTACGAAGTCCTGTCCCACTCCTTGTCCACGGAATAAAAAACAACGTGAGAATAGCTAAAATTAAAAATTTCATCAAAGGCAATGTCCCCTTTTCTTGTGTCTTCCCTTTCAGTATAACAAATAAGGGGTAATAAGGTAAAAATGGGAATAAAAATACTTTTATAATAAAAAACACCCTTACTACAAGGGTATTTTTGTTTGCTTACTATTCCTGCTTAATACAATACCACTAACGACATACAAAACTGAAGAGATATAGAAAATTGTACCAATTGTAAAGAAATCTACTAAATAACCTGTTGCGATAATAGCTATCCCGCCACCAACAGATGTCCACACGTGGTACTTTCCAATTTCATACCCCGCTTCCTTACTTATCACTTTTCGTGCTAATGATGTCTTCTCTGTATTACGCTGCACAGCACCTAAAATCCCCATAATAATTTGGAGAATATATACATGCCAAACTTCTGTTGCAATCGGAAAACAAAGCATCAATATAGCCATAGACCAAGCATATACAATTAATAATTTTCTGTCCCCAATTCGGTCCGAGATTTTCCCAACTAGCGGATATACTAACGCTGATGTTAAGGCGAATAAGCCATATGCCCAACCAAACTGAGAGAAGCTATCTCCAACATTTCGAAGCAATAGTATATAAAAAGGAAATACCATGCTACCAGCCATCATGATCATACTTTGTGAGGCTACAAATCTTCTATATGTCATTTGCTATACTCCTTATAAAACAAATTCACAAATCTTTCTTGTGGTTCCATTTCCTTTTTCTTTTGAAGAAATTCTTCTATACGAGGATATGCCATTTTCAGCTGACTTTTCGTCGGATAAGAATAATACGGTAAATAATAACTTCCACCATACTTTAAAGTAGCATCAATCATTTTCTGGATTATCGCTCTTGTTTTCTTTATTTCACTTTCAGAACGTCCTTGATTAATTAAAAAGACTAATGCAAACATATCATCTTTTACATAAGATAAAACTGCATTTTCATTCTTCTCTACGTAACGGATCGTAATGTTGAGAAGGTTCAATTCTTCTTCTTTTAATACATTCCGTAAATCATCTATATAATCTGCAAAACGATCAATTGGCACAAAATACTCTTGTAGAACTTCCGTCCGATTTGGATTCTCATATTCCATAAAAGCACTATCAGATCTCATTACGTTATTTCGTGTTTCAAACTTTCCATCTGTACGTTCAAAATAATCTCTTTGTATATTCCAAAAAGTATCCTTTGCCCAATCACTGTAACGTGATAATCCAAGGAAGAACTTTGGTAAAGCTATAATAGTTTCTTCTTTTAATTCGCTGTACTCTTCCCGCTTATTTTGGTTTTCTGCTAATACATAATCTGTCACATACATTTCTTTTAAAAATGAATGTGGAGCTACAGAAATACGCGCTAAATGCATGCGAACATTCTCATCTTTTTTCACCTTCTCTTTAAAATACGAGGCATATTCTTTATAATCTAGCATTTTCGTATGCGTTTCATATAATTCGTCATCCGTTAACTTCAACGTCACATCTAAAATCACGCCGAATAACCCGTAACCACCGATTACATATGGAAATAAATCAGCATTTTCTTCTCTACTTACATTTCGCACTGTACCATCTGCCATTAATAATCTGAATGACTCTACTGTATCAATTAATGCTTCATGACGAATGTCACGCCCATGTACATTTACACTTAACGAACCACCCACTGTAAAAATATTTTGAGACTGCATCACTTGAACTGCAAGACCATATGGATTTACTTTCTTTTGAATATCATTCCACATCACACCAGTTTGGACACGAATCCTCTTCTTCTCTGGATCAAACTCTAATATTTTATTATATCCCTTCATATCTAACACCGTACCGTTTGGATAATACGTCTGCCCACCTTGGCTATGCTGCATACCTGCGATTGAAATTTTCTCACCTGAAACATTTGCCTCTTTCACTAATCTTTTTAACACCTGCTCATCTTCCACATCTTCAACACGTTTAATCTTTGTTGGAAGTAACTTACCTACATCGCTCATAACAGGATGATCCAGTTTCCCTTTATATGTATGTATAGATGCAGCTAAGAAAACAGTATACGCCACAATGACAACTACTATCTTTCTTTTTCTCAAATGACACTCTCCTTGTTCTAATTTCTAATCTACGAATCTCTATTTTTAGTGAATGTATCCTTTTCAAATTCTACCCTGCAATACATTTTAAACTATCCTAACTACTAGCTTTTCCTCGTTTACAGATTTCTTATAAATAACCATATGTAAAGAACTAAAGCCTTCATAACACAATTATAAACTGGGAAATTTCGATACGAAAAGCATGTTTTAAAAACCAATTCAATATTATGAAATGAAAATGACTACATTAAGTGGGCTGTTATGAAGGCAATTATTTGCACAAAATACGTCCTGAAGATATGGTTTTACTGAAAGAACTGACTGAATCAGGAAAAATAAGGCCAGTTATAGATAGGTGTTATCCACTAGAGCAAGTCTCAGAGGCTCATGTTTATGTAGAAACATGACGTAAGAAAGGGAATGTTGGGATAATTGTGGAGCATACAAATCAAAGGTAATAAAGCTTTAAGATGCTTTTCACATTACTAAAAACCCCTTTAGACATATCTAAAGGGGTCAACAATTTATCTCTTAAATCCACCTTCTGAATGAATAACTTGTCCTGTAATCCAGCCTGCTTCTTCACTCACTAAAAACTTAATAAGCCTTGCTGCATCCTCTGGCTCACCTATTCTTCCAAAAGGAAACATCGATTTTAATTCTCTTTTTATTTCTTCTGTCATCCATCCCGTATTAGTTGGACCTGGATTTATCGCATTAACTGTTATTCCTAAATGAGCTACTTCCGCTGACAATGTGATCGTAAGAGCATCAATTGCTCCCTTTGTTGTTGCATATGCTAATTCTCCAGCCATAGGCCCTTGAAACTGACCTGAAGTAATATTAACGATTCTACCACCAGATTTCTTATTAAACCCTTGAGCAAACTCACTACTTAATAACGTCGTTGCACGAATGTTTACCATATAATGCTTATCTAACTCTTCTGTAGTCAAATTAGAAAAATCATTATTCTTAGAGTATGCTGCGTTATTAATTAATATATCAGGGTAACCCAGTTGTTCAGTAACTTTATTTATAAGCTGTTCCGGTGCATCATCCCGAGTTAAATCTAACTCCATACTTGATACTTTAACACCGTTTTTTATTAGCTCTTCTTTTAGTTTTACTTGTTCATTTTGATCAACACCCCCAGGCATCTCTTTATCATATTCCGTCCAATACGTAAAAAATATATCGTATCCGGCTTCAGCTAACTCTTTACAAATCGCTGCTCCAATACCACCTAGACGACTTACACCTGTAACAACTGCTATTTTTCCTTTTAATTGATTCATAAAATATTCCTCCAAATAAAGGACGCATACTTTATATAAGAGATATAAATTTTCCCACTAAAAAAGACAGATACACAAATAGGCATCTATCCTTACAGAAGGGATGTACAAGTCAAATATGCGTTCCTTGAATGATTTATAAATAGTTAAATAAACCCTCACTAATGAGAGAAAAATTCATCTATCCAATTTCTAATCATTACAAGTTCATCCACATATCGAGTCTTTATCCCCTTTCAATATATCTCTATTTTTTATTTTAACAATGAATATAAAATATTACAAAAATAACACAGTGATTCACGACCTAATTCCTTTATATATCTACAACAAAAAAATCAAAGAAAAAAGGAGACGGAGTTTTATAGAAAAACGTAAAAGTTGTAACTTCTACTCAAATTGAACATACAGTTTGATGCAATTAAAGCCATCTTTATACTATTTCACAAATTTTGTTTTTCGACAGACAGGTTTATCCACTTGGATAGCGAAAAAATTAGAAAAGTCTGGTAAGTACTAACAATTTTTTCTATAATGTAATGTGGGATTGATGGGAAGGAGACATAATAAATTATTTGATTATGCAGATTTAAATTTTAGTAGAGAGAAAACAGGGGGAAAAAGAATGTCAAAAAAAATAATTACTTTATTTTCTACCATGATGGTTGCAGCCTTTATGATAACTGGCTGCGGTCAAAGTGAAAAAACAAATACAGATCATAAAGAGAATACGCCAAAAGAAAATAAGGTAGAAAAAACAAATACCACAAAAGAAAAACAATCTGAAGATAAAAATACTAAAAATACGGCAGCTAACTCCAACGATTATTCCAAGCTTATTTCCTATATGGAAAAAGAAACAGGTGGTAAAACAAAAGTTCTTTTTGAAAATAAAGAATCGCAAGTCTACAAAGCAGAGGATGTTTCAGTATCACTTAATAGTTATACATTAGTTGAATTAAATGGCTTCCATACAGACTTTAACATTCCTTTTAATAATCAAACAGACGGTGGAGTTATTCTTGCAAATTATAGTGTAAAGAATAATTCAACTAAAGATATTTACTATATGCCAGCATTGGACATGTCATTTACTGGTGCTCAGAAAGTATATAGTAACTATAGAGATTTAATTCCAAAAGAAGATCAACTACCAACTAAGCTTGCTCCAACGAATGATTATTTAGTAAAAGCCGGAGAAACCATTTCTGGTTATATCGCTTATCCATTTGGAAAAGATGATTTAGCGAAAATTTCAAGTCTCTCAACAGTCTCAGTCAAAGTCCCAACTGCACAAGCTAATAAAGGGAAATTTGATGCCCCAATCGGAAGCCCTGGAAGCTTTTCATTAAGTTTAAACAAACAAGGCGCTGAAAAGGTTGCAACAGATAAAACTTTGTACCAAGATAAAGCTACCGCTAATAACATGGGCGATAAGAAAATGTTAAAAGAGAAATCAAGTATTAATAACAGCCAAGAATTAGGTGCTGTTAATGTTACATTAGATGGATACCAATTTACTCAATTCACACCAAATTCCGTCGAAGCTCCACGCTTTGCAAATTTCAAAAATGGTATTGTTCTATTGACTGTAAAATTCAAGCTTGATAACAAAGATGCTCAAGACGTTGCATTATCTCCTATAAGCTCTACATTAAGAGTTAATGATGGTACACAATATACGCTTAGCGAAGGTATGCTATTAAATTACGACTATAATGCGTCCGTTAAAACCGGAACATCTGGAGAGTTACTGCAAGTATATATATTAGATCAAGAGCAGTATGAAAAGATTTGGAAAGACAAAAGCTTTGAGATTGAGTTAGGACCTATGAGAAATAAAGAGGCAAAAGATATTTCACAAGGGAAAAAAGTGAAATTCACATTACCTAAATAGATCACTAAATATATAATAGAAAGGCGTATAACATATGACTGTTATACGCCTTTTCTATTGGTATGAAAAACAAGTCTTAACACAAAACCTTTATTTAAGTGTATACATTTATCATTACCTATTCGTTGTATAAGTGTAAGGAGGAAAAATGATGGGAAAAGAAAATATATTGACCTCCTATCTTATCAATTTAGGAGAGGAAGTGTTCAAGCTATTACTAGCGAAAGGAGCTATAAAAGAAGATGCAGAAGACATCATCCAAAATACTTTCTATAAAGTATACACATTGCTAGATGATCTAACCGAGAGTAACATACGTCCATGGTTTTTTAGAGTCGCACTAAACGAATACATTGATTTAAAGAGAAAAAAAGAACAGCAAAATATCTACTTAACTGAAAAAATTTATTCAAAACTACAATATAAAGACCGTGAATTGGATGCCGTTTTAAATAAAGATGAGATTTTCTATTTATTAAAAGATATAAAACTAGAATACAAAGAAGCCTTCTTTTTAAAATATTATTACGATTTTACATACGAAGAAATCGCTCTAATACTAGATATTCAAGTAAACAGCGTCAAACAAAAGTTACATCGTGCACGTAAAGCAATTCACTCAAAAATAGGAGGAAAACCTTAATGGATACTTCTTTAAAAGATGCATTAAAAAAAGCAAAACGTAAACAATTACTCAAAATCATTATTACTTCTATTATCGTCGTAATAATACTTATCCCTATAATTTACAAGATTGGTAATTACTTCGCAGCGAAAAGTTCTACGAAACTTCACGAACGACTCTTTTTACATAACGCAATTGCAGAACCGAATGTGCAAATTGATTCTCAGGTAACGAGTAATTCTTCCATGTTTGGTGGTAACATTATATCAAATCGTTCCAAAAATATTAATGGTTATGTAGTCCCCTGGAATACATTAACAAGTTCCTATGGTTGGCTCCGTACCAACATTGATTCCAACGAATTAACGCCCGGCTTTTATTGGTCTGGTACAGAGTTTTATGAGTATGATAAACAAACGAAAAATAAAGTTGCAACATTTTATAATCCCGCCATTAAGGAATATTTTGATGGTGTTCAAAACGAATTAGGCGAAGTTTCACAAATGAACAACTATGTTGCGGAGGTTGCACTCTCATTCAATCAACCCTATACATTACAAGAAATTAAAGAAAAAATTCCAGATAACTTAAACATCGTATGGCTATATATGACCTCACCTATTACCGATGAAAGCAAAGGTCCTGCTGGCATGCCAGTTTACGGATTCAACCCAGGAAAGTCCTCTGAAGAAGCGTACAAAGAGTTCGTTGATTCACTTAAACAATACGATGACGTTGGACATGACGAAGACATTCAGAAGTTTTTAAAATCAAACAAAAACAAACCATTTGATCAAGTGAAAATTTTAGGTGTCATGCTAACAGGTAAAACAGAAAACTTTAAGCTATTAGAAAATCAAGAATTTATTCGCGGTGCTTCTGTAGGAGCTACTGCACAAGTTGTTCCTTATATAAAACCAGAGAAATAATAAGCGAGAGATCAAATATGCTTTGGTCTCTCTTTTTAAATCAACATTCATCTAATTAAAAATATAACTGTATATAATATATCCGACGACTAATAATAAAATTAATACCCCTGTACCTTTCCAACCCATTCCACCTGCTAAATCAACTAAACTACCTTTTTCAGATCGATTCAATCCATCTTGCAACGAACCTGTAGCATTATTTTTTAATTCTTTTTGCCTTAAGCGCTCTCTTGTTTTTTTTGGAGTTTCTTTCGAAGCCATATGGTCACCTCCAAAATGAGTTATGCATTTACTTCATTATACAAACCCACAGTTTATTTTATATTCTTCTTTTTTAATGTTCCAATTCCTCTAATGGTATCCTTAATTATAAGAAAAGAAGAGTAAAGATATTCCATAGTTTTGTCTTGACCTTTCAAATAAAAAAACACCCGTTCACTTATTTTCATAATAAGTAAACGAGTGTTAAACTTCCCTATTCAAACAAATTTATCGTTCGTTAACAATACATGTAACTTTAAAACTTCCCTCTAAGTAATCTGTCCGCAAATTCAAATTTAGACTCTTAGCGAACCACGAAAACTTCTGGCAGCATAGTAGGATTCTGCTCCATTGTGATACACGAAAACGTGTCCGAAGCGATAATCGCAAAAAAGGGCACCGCCGAGTTCTCTAATATCTGAAGGTGTTTGTACCCAACTCGATGTTTTCATGTCGAACTTTCCAAGTTTTTGCAACTCTCGATATTGTTCTTCCGTTAATAGTTCAATGCCCATGGCAGTTGCCACATCAATAGCGTTATTTTCTGGTTTATGTTTTTTTCTTGACTCTAGCCCTTCAAGGTCATAGCAAAGACTTCTGCGACCTTTAGGACTTTCCGCTGAACAATCATAAAAAATATATTCGTCCTTCTCTTTATCATGACCAACAACATCCGGTTCACCGCCGGTTATTTCCATCTCATTAAGCGACCACAATTTTTCAGTATTAGCATCCAGCTTTGCTTGGACTTTAGCCCATTCAAGACCTTCATGGCGGTTCATGTTTTTCTCAAAACGAGCTTTCAATGCTTTGAACAATTCTTCACGTTTTTCTACCGGTAACACATTTTTATTCTCTGTCATATTAGTCCTCCAAATTATGTTTACTTATAATCGTTTAAGTATATGTTTCATAAGAAATCGTCTCAATAATTATTTGAACGCAGTTTACAATGAATTATATAATTTATTAAATCTCCTTTTCAACAATCTGGCCCTTAAACGAAACAACTAATTTTCACTCAACAGTCCCTTAATCAATTCTTCAATTCCAGATGTTCTTTTTACTATAAAAAACACCCCCTTTAGATAAATATATCTAAAGGGGTGACTTTATTTTAAATTCATATAAATGTAGGTGTTAAAAAAAGTTTGATCATTTTGTTTAATATATCTCTTTTGTCCCGTAGATAAATCAGTTGTACTGAAGTATCCATTTCTTATATCTACTTTGCCTTCTAGGTCTAATTAATCTTTTACAAGAAGACAAGGTGGCAAATATGTAATTTTCCATATCTGAGCCACGTTTTTATCCTATTGCAGTTTTTACACGAATCGTTTCCGTACCCCTACTAAGGTACAGGGAGCTTAATGCCATAACGTCGCTATACAATTGTAAGTCAATGTAGTTGCTAGAGTATTATACAGTAGAATTTCACATGGAAATTATAGAGCTACAATCACAGGCTTAATAAGAAAAAAGCTTCCTTATGTATCCTACGAAGATATCCATTATAAAACCCTAAAATCTTTCATACTTTCTCCAAGAATATAGTGTGAAAACCACATCAAATTCTGCTTCATAATAGCCACATTAATTCCTGGCTGGTCAGAACTATATGCCATTCCTTTAAATATAATTAATTCTGTATCAACTTCCATATCCCTTAATCCTTGATATAGCTCATATGCATTTGAAATTGGAATTCTTGCATCTTTTTCGCCATGTTGGATTAAGGTGGGCGTACATGCTGATTTAATATACGTCATTGGTGATGTTTTAGTATATATCTCTGGGTCATTCCATGGATTATTTCCTAAATACATCCTAATAAAGTAAGGTATATCTGTATTTACATAATGGGTACTCCAATTAGTAATTCCACCTCCAACTGAAATAGCTTTAAACCTACTACTAAATGTGGAACAGAAAGCTGATATATATCCCCCGTTGCTCCATCCCATAACCCCTACTCTATCTTTATCTACAATCCCTTTGTCAACTAGTTTATCCACTCCAGATATAACATCATCGTAGTCAGCAATTCCCTGTTTTCTATAGTTTGCTTTTAAGAATTCATTACCATAACCAGAACTTCCCCTGTAGTTTGGCTCTAAAACTATAAAACCCTTTTCGATAAACTGTTCAATAGGATATTTCTCATTAAAACAGTCTGAAAATATCGGAAAGGATGCCCAAGCCGGACCACCATGGATTACCGCTAATAAGGGATATTTTTTATTTGCGTCAAACTCTACTGGGGTTGATAAAACACCCTCTATTTCAAGACCATCACTACTTTGCCATGAGATTATTTCCCTGTTACTTTTAAGCTTTCCTTTGAAAAAGCTATTTTCATTCGTTATTTTTTTATCGTCCAAATAGATTTCAAAGGTTTCATTTGTTTTAGCTTTATTATAGGATATATGATTTCCATCCCTCGTTATTGAAGCATCCATTATAAAGCCATCTACTTTTTCGCTTAACATTTCCACAGTGCCATCCTCGGATAGCAACCCAATAAGATAACTAGTTTTATTCTGCCATCTAATTAAAACTCCTTTAGCTGTCCACCGTAATGGAATAACCGTACTATCAAAATCTGTTAAAGGTTGAATTATCTCTCCATTATTAATATCATATATCTCTAATGTACTTTCTTGTATATGGGTCTTATAGTAATCCTTCTCCCTTATGCTTGCTGAGTAACATATTTTGCTGCCTTCAGGAGAAAAACAAACACTCCCTCCCAACAACTTATCTATATTCATCTTTTGTAGCTCTCCAGCTTTAATATCTAGTGTGTATAGATCTCCATTCATATAATCTCCCATATTTGAGCTTGGTGTAGCCATAAATACAGCCTTTTTCCCATCATTTGAAATATCAAATTCATGGATATGAAAATCCTTCCCATCAGTTAGTTGATAAACAACGCTATTTTCGTGTTCATACTTATCATTTTGTATCACTTTTTCTATTTCAATGTAATATAAACAATTATTCTGGTATTCCTTACCTATATGATGGAAATTCCCATATAGTTCCTTACGTTTCTTTATCACCTCAGATTCTTTTGACTGTGCAACATAATAAAAACCCTTTCCAGTAGACTCCCATTTAAATTTACTGATCCCTTCTTCCTCATCAGTAATTTGAATCCCACTATAACCATCTATTGACTTAACAAAGATCTGATTTTTCTTATTATCCCCGTCACCAACTGGGCTAAGGTATGCGATGTTCCTAGAATCTGGAGACCATAATGGGTATGTACTATCTATATCCCCAGTTGTTAATGGGTAACTCTGCCTCTTATCTTTTTCATATATCCATACATGATTTCTATATGTATTGTCTTTCCAGTTAGCTGTCTTCTTGACAAATGCAACGTTTTTGCCATCATCACTTATGCTTGTACCTGATAAGGTTGGTAATGAAATAATCTCTTCTATACTTAGATATGTTTTTTCATTCACTTTCATTAATAAACCCCCTCGTAATGTCTAGTAATCTAATTTGTTCAATAAAACCTCTGCCCTATGCTGAACCCCTTTAGAACTGTGTTTAGCTTTCACCACTGTAATACCTTGACCTTCAATGCTTTTCAATGACTTACTTGTCCAAGTTCCACTATCATTCACAAGATTTATAAGCAGTCGATCATAAATAGTTTTCCATTCACCAATTTCAAACGATGATAATATTAACATCGACAAAGAGCGATTCTCCCGTTCAATTTCAAACTTCTCTAACACACGTTCTTCTAATAGCTTATCTTTCATTTTGATAGTATGAGCGACTTCAAATACACCTTGTCCTTTATCAACTGTTAATAAAAAGTCCGTTATCATAACAATTGGATCGCCTGTTTTTGGATCAGCTGGGTGTTTAATCCCAAGCTCTTCAGCAATAACAATCGTCTCTTCTTGTGGTAATAAAGGAAATTGTTCACGAATATCTAAAATAATAACGGAAAATTCAGTTAAATAAAAGTAGTTCCGTTCCAAATCCGATAAAGTGAAACTTTAATCAGTGGGGGTTCTGTCCATCCCCCACTGATTATTAGTTGAACCAATCGGGCTTTTACGGGCAGTTGATCTCCCGCCTAACTTCCTAGCATTTGCTGACTTTTGAGGTGGGAGTCTTACTGCCCGTTAGTGCGGGATAAAAACTCATGTTTCCCGGCGGTCTTTATACCTTTTAATCTTGTTGACCGCCCTAATGAGGAAACATCTTGAATTTTAAGCCAAGGCTGATAATCTCCCCCACTGCCAGTTCCTCGCCCCTCTTTAATCCATTTATCGATTTTAGATGTTCTTTTTCTTTTCGACACAAAAACACCCCTTTAGATAAAAACATCCAAAGGGGTGAGGCTTCGCAACTTTCTTATAAACATCGCGACTTTATTTCAAAACCACAATAAACTAGTTACTCTACCAATCTCCTACTCAACAGTAACAGACTTAGCTAAGTTACGTGGCTTATCAACATCACACTCGCGGTGAAGTGCTGCGTAGTATGAGATAAGTTGTAATGGGATAACTGCTACTAGCGGTGCTAGTGCTTCGTGTACAGCTGGTAATACGAAGCTGTCGCCTTCCATTTCTAAGCCTTTCATTGAGATGATACATGGGTTAGCTCCACGTGCTACTACTTCCTTCACGTTACCGCGAATTCCAAGGTTTACGTGCTCTTGTGTAGCAAGTGCGATAACTGGTGTACCTTTTTCAATTAACGCGATTGTACCGTGTTTTAATTCTCCTCCAGCAAATCCTTCTGCTTGGATGTAAGAAATTTCTTTTAGTTTTAACGCACCTTCTAAACCTACGTAGAAGTCTACGCTACGTCCGATGAAGAAGCAGTTACGCGTTGTTGCTAAAAATTGTTTCGCTAGTGCGTCCATTTCTTCTTTTTGATCACAAAGTACTACCATTGCGTTTGCTACAAGTCCTAGTTCGTGAGTTAAATCGAAATCAAGAACTTCACCTTTTACTTTAGCAATGTCAGCTGCTAAGATTGAAAGCACTGCAAGCTGCGCTGTGTAAGCTTTCGTTGAAGCAACTGCGATTTCTGGTCCTGCGTATAAAGGAAGCGTATAATCAGCTTCACGAGAAAGCGTAGAACCTGGTACGTTTGTAATTGTTAATGCTTTATGACCCATTTCATTTGTTTGCACAAGTACTGCACGACTATCTGCTGTTTCACCACTTTGTGAAATGTAAATGAAGAAAGGCTTTTCTGTTAATAATGGCATGTTGTAAGAGAATTCACTTGCTACATGTACTTCAACTGGTACTTTCGCAAATTTTTCAATGAATTGCTTTCCAACAAGACCTGCATGATAACTTGTTCCACATGCAATGATATAAATACGATCGCTATCTAAAATTGCATTACGGATGTCTGCATCCAGCTCAATTTCGCCATTTTGATTTTGGTACTTTTGAATAATATTACGGATTACAAGTGGTTGCTCATCGATTTCTTTTAGCATGAAATGAGGATATGTTCCTTTTTCAATATCACTTGCATCTAATTCCGCTGTAAACGGTGCACGTTCAATCGTTTCACCTTGTAAGTTTTTAATTGTAATGCTTTCTTGTGTTACGATTACCATTTCTTTATCCATTAATTCGATAAATTGGTCTGTAACTTGTAACATCGCCATAGCGTCGCTTGCAACAACATTAAAGTTGTCACCAACACCTACTAATAGCGGGCTTTTGTTTTTAGCAACATAAATCATGTTTGGGTTTTCAGCATCAAGTAATCCTATCGCATAAGAACCATGTAAAAGAGATAACGTTTTACGGAATGCATCTTCCACACTTAGTCCAGTGCTTACTTGCTGTTCCATAAGCTGTACGATAACTTCTGTATCTGTTTCACTTACAAACGTCACATCTTGTAAATATTCTTTTTTCACTAATTCATAATTTTCAATTACACCATTATGAACAAGCGTAAAGCGTTTTGATGTACTTTGATGCGGATGCGCGTTTACTGTACTTGGAACACCATGTGTAGCCCAACGTGTATGACCGATTCCCACGCTTGCTGCCACATTTTCATCCACGATTTCACGAAGTTTTGCAATACGACCTTTTTCTTTGTAGACAACAATACCGTTATCAGTTTGTACTGCAATACCTGCCGAATCATATCCTCGGTATTCTAGCTTCTCTAAACCTTTTAATAAAATTTCCTTTGCATCTTGTTGTCCAATAAATCCTACGATTCCACACATGTTTAGTCGCCGCTACAAATGCTTACATTGCTCTGCGAACATGTAACGACATAGTCTGATACCATTATTTAAAAATAAAAAACGGATTACATATTGCTAGCCCTGTAAGTTTGTAACGACTTTCACCTTCCTCTCGATTCTGGTTTAAGTCCGTATATACTTATACAGCTAGTATTCATCCGTTCCTTTTCTCTCATCACGCTTTCACCTTTGTCCACTAAGTCACCTTAATGATTTAAGTAAAAGTTTGCGGTTGTGATGAACAACCGGGAGTCATCCGCCGAAATCTCGATAAAACTCCTCCTCGTCAACTACACAATTTGTAGTTCTGGCGCTTTTATAACTTACATATTTACTTTGAGAAAAAGAACAAGACCATCTTATAACAAACATTATAAACCGTCAATGAATTTTTTTTCATTGTCTATAAAACATATGAAAAAGGAGCACTCCTTGTGCTCCTTTTTTATATAAAATCAGCGAATTATTCAGCACCAACTTCAGCTTTAACAACCTCTACAATACGATGTACATATCCATCACAAAGCTCTTGTGTCGGTGCTTCTGCCATTACACGAATTAGTGGTTCTGTTCCAGAAGGACGAACAAGAATACGACCATCACTGTTCATTTCCTCTTCTACCACACGAATAATTTCTTTAATTTTTTCATTTTCTAATGCTAATTTCTTATCCGTTACACGGACGTTTACTAGTAATTGTGGGAACTTTGTCATTTCGCTTGCAAGTTCAGATAATGGCTTTTTCGTCATTTTCATGATGTTTACAAGCTGAAGTGCGCTTAACATTCCATCTCCAGTTGTAATGTAGTCAAGTAAGATAATATGACCAGATTGTTCTCCACCTAAGTTATAGCCACCACGTTTCATTTCTTCCATAACATAGCGATCTCCAACTGCTGTTTTATCACTTGTAATACCATTTGCTTCAAGCGCCTTATAGAAACCTAAGTTACTCATAACTGTTGAAACAACTGTATTATGTTTTAGTTGACCCGTTTCTTTCATGTACTTCGCACAAATGTACATAATTTGATCTCCATCAACGATGTTTCCTTTTTCGTCAACTGCAATTAAGCGGTCTCCATCGCCATCAAAAGCAAGTCCGATGTCAGCACCTTTTTCCTTCACTAATTCAGCTAAAACTTCTGGGTGCGTAGAACCAACACCATCGTTAATATTCATGCCATTTGGTGAAGTTCCCATCGTTGAAATATCAGCTTCTAAATCTGCAAATAAGTATGGTGCTAAAGAAGATGTAGCCCCATGTGCACAATCTAAAGCAATATGTAGCCCAGAGAAATCTTCTTCTACTGTTTGTTTAATGTATTGTAAGTATTTCTGTCCACCTTCGAAGTAGTCGCTCACCTGTCCAAGGTTTGTTCCAGTTGGTCGTGGTAATTCATCAACTTCTTTGTCTAATAAAGCTTCGATTTCTGCTTCTTGCTCATCAGTTAATTTAAATCCATCTGAACCGAAAAACTTAATTCCGTTATCTTGTACTGGATTATGAGATGCTGAAATCATAACACCTGCTTGTGCATCTAACGCTTTTGTTAAATACGCCACCCCAGGAGTTGAAATTACACCAAGACGCATTACCTCCGCTCCAGTTGATAATAGGCCGGCTACTAAAGCACCTTCTAACATATGTCCAGATATACGTGTATCACGACCGATAATTACTTTTGGACGATCTGTATCTTTTGTTAGTACATATCCTCCAAAACGTCCAATTTTAAATGCTAATTCAGGCGTTAATTCCTTATTTGCGACACCGCGTACTCCATCTGTACCAAAATATTTACCCATTACTATTCGCTCCTTTTTCTTGCTCTTTTTGTTTGTCTGCTGCAGTTTCTTGACCTTTATCTTGACCTTTATCTTGACCTTTATCTGTATCTTTGTTTTGTTCTTTTTCTTGTTCAGACTCTTTTTCTTGGTCCTTCGGTGGCTCAGATTCATTTTCTTTTTTATCTTGTGAATCCGGTTTCTCTATATTTCCTTGTACTTCTTTATCTGGTTGTTCTTTCTTCACAATAGTTACTCTAGCATTTTTTTGTTTTGGCTCTATTGTAATATTGCCTGGGCCACTCACTTGAATGGGAACATCGTGTGTACCAGCAGATATATTTTGTAGATTAATCGCCGCTGTTATTTGGGCGGCTGTTATTTTATCTACTATACTTGCTTCTCCTGAAATATCAACACTTATCTTTCCACCCTGTGGTGAAAGTAGCTGCATTGTAGTATCATTCGAAAGTCCATTTTTTTGAATTGTAATACCGTCAATTGTTTTACTTTTTGTCTGTTTTGACTTTTGCACACCAACTGAAATTTTTACTTGCCCTGGCTTTGCGCTTGTTACACCCCTTGGCAATAAAACAGAGGTATCGAATGTTGTAGACTCTGTCAACTGACTTAAATCTACTTCGACCCCCTCTATAGATTGTATATTATCCAAAACATCTTTCGGACCTGCTATGGTCACTTCATTTGGCTCAATACCGATGTTTGTAACTGCCAATCCGTCTGGTAAAGTGCCTTTTTTTACATATGTTAAAGGTACTGTTTTTTCAACATTATTGGCTGTAGCTTGTGTAACTACATTCACCGTTACATTTACTTTCGATGGACTCGTTGTTAAATTTAAACGTTTTCCTTCTCTATTGTACAATGTAACCTCTACTGCTTTTGTTACTGTTTTATTTACACCTTTTAAATCTATATATGCCTTGGCAGATCCAATACTCTCTATTTCTTCTTGTGTCCCAACTACTTCAACAATATTGGGCTTAATGCTGGATTTTTCAATAGTGGTACCCGCTGGCATTTGATCTTCATTTGATAATTTTATATCTACAGGAACGTTTTTCTTCGCCTTTTTATGAAGAGTAATTTTAATAGTTGAAGGTTGAACAGTTCCTTTCACATCATCCGGAAGTCCGTTCACCTTTAAGGAAACTTCATATGTTGGTTTTGAAAGCCCTCGTAAATCAACTGGTATATCAAATTGACGTTTTGCTTTCGTCGCAGCAACCGATGCTTTTGGCCCTTCCAATTTTACCTTTACCCTACTTGGAACACCACTTACAATATATTTTTCATCATCATACTTAAGGTTAATTGGATAATCAGTTAATGTTTCTTTTACATCACTTGAAAAGGGCATTATACTCGCTGTAGTATTTTTTTCAGTTAAAGTTGCTGACATAAAAAGCATACATGCCAAAAGTAATGAGATTCCTTTTAAAAACCAATGATTCTCCATTAGCTTATCCATGACGCTTCCTCCTCCAATTCCAGTTCCATAAAGACGAAGAAGTTGTTCTTTCATTTCTACTAAATTCTACTAACAGCATCTCTTTCAATTGTTCAGCTTTTAAATCACGATGTAACTCACCATTTTTTGTTAAAGAAATTTGTCCTGTTTCTTCCGATACAACAACTGTAATACTATCCGTTACTTCACTAACACCCATTGCAGCGCGGTGACGTGTTCCTAATTCTTTAGAAATGAATGGACTTTCTGATAACGGCAAATAGCAAGCTGCTGCTTTAATTGTACTTCCTTGCATAATAACTGCTCCATCATGAAGAGGTGTATTTGGAATAAAAATATTAATAAGTAATTCCGATGACACATTTGCATTCAACGGAATACCAGTTTCTACATAATCTCCCATACCAGTCTCTTTAGATAGCGTAATTAATGCACCAATTCTTCGTTTCCCCATATATTCCGTCGCCTTTGCTATAGATGTGGCAACAATTTCAGGTTCATCTTCTTCCTGAACTCCCCCACGTGAGAATAAACTACCTCGCCCCAACTGTTCAAGCGCTCTTCTCAATTCTGGCTGGAAGATAATGATAACTGCTAAAAATCCCCACGTTAATACTTGCTCGGTTAACCAATACAACGTACGTAACTCGAGGAAAATACTTATCATCCGGACAAGGATAATAACTGTAATCCCTTTCAAAAGTTGAACAGCTTTTGTGCCCCGGATTATAAGAATTAGCTTATATATAATAAACCACACAACTGCGATATCTAATGCCGTACTAAGATATTTCAAAATGGTTGTATCTCCAAAAGGCATGCTAACCCTTCCTCCTACTTACGAGCAATTTTATCCATATATTGAAATATTATTTTCATGCTCTATATGTATGTATTTACAACAACTAGTTAATTATACCATACATGAAATAAACGACAATTACAAACAACCCCTCCCCTTTGGGATAAATTGGTAAGTCGTCGAACTTTTTTATAAAAGAGTATAATATAACTCATTATTATACTCTTATTTTCAAATAAAAAAAGCAGCTTTTCAGCTACTTTTCTTACATTTATTTTAGTTTTTCACCGAATAAAGAACCCATTAAAGCCACAGCCGTTGTTGCTGTTCGATTCTTTTCGTCTAAAATTGTGTTTACTTCAACGAACTCAGCAGATGTAATAATATTAGACTCCGCTAACATTTCCATCGCCAAGTGGCTTTCACGATACGATAACCCACCAATTACAGGTGTTCCAACTCCTGGTGCATCATGAGGATCAAGACCATCTAGATCTAGTGATAAGTGAACACCATCCGTATGTGATAAGTAAGCGATCGTTTCTTCCATAACAGCCGTCATACCCATACGGTCAATTTCATGCATTGTAAACACTTTAATACCTTCGTTACGAATGAAGTCTTTTTCTCCCTCATCTAATGCACGTGCACCAATGATTACTACATTCTCTTTTTTCACCTTCGGATATGCCCCGTATAAGTCTACAAGCGATGGATGTCCGTAGCCTAAACTTGCCGCAAGTGACATGCCGTGAATATTTCCCGACGGCGAAGTTTCTTCTGTATTTAAATCACCATGTGCATCGTACCAAATAACCCCTAGATTTTTATAATGTTTTGCTACTCCAGCAAGTGTACCAATAGCGATACTATGATCACCACCTAATACAAGTGGGAATCGACCTTCTTCTATAATATGATCAACCTTACTTGCTAATTCGTTACATACAGTTGCAACTTGTGTAAGGTTTCTTAATTTTGTATTTTCATCTACTTCTTTTTCTCTCTCTATGCATATATCGCCCATATCTTTTACGTCATATCCAATTTGTTCAATTCTTTCAATTACCCCTGCATAACGGATTGCGCTTGGTCCCATATCTACCCCGCGACGCATTTGTCCTAAATCCATTGGAACTCCAATAACTGAGATTTCTTTTTTCATAGATAGTATCCCCCTTTTATGCCTTCACTAAATATTTTAAATCTTTTATATAGTCTGACTCAACTCGACATTTTTCTGCATGTATATACACTTCATTCATTTATCTCTCTATTGAAATTCATATCCTAATACTATTCTATGCATAAACTTAATCTAGTGTAACAACTACCTACCCAAAAACGCTCCTGTATTTAGAAGCGCTTTTCCGAGGCAAGTTTCCATACTGCCGCAATATTTTTCGCAGTTATTTCGATATTTTCTTTTGTAGATTCCAATGCTTCTTCTAACGTCATTGGACTCGCAGAAACACTAAACACCGCATCTATTCCCTTTTCGTACACCGTAGTATAGTTTGGGAGAAGTGAACCACCAATAGCAATTACAGGTAGATGAAAATGTTTCGCACGCATTGCAACACCGACAGGAGCTTTTCCATAAGCTGTTTGTTCATCTATTCTTCCTTCACCCGTCAAAACAAGATCAGCATCTTGTATATGCTTATCAAAATTTGTATAGTCCAATACAATTTCAATTCCTTTTCGCAGTTTCCCTTGTAATACTGCGACCACTGCCGCCCCCATACCTCCAGCCGCACCTGCGCCTCTTATTTCTGCTACATCAATATGGAAGCATTTTTTTAGTATATGGGAATAATGCCTCAAGTTTTCATCTAGCTCTTCAATCATTTCTATATTAGCTCCCTTTTGTTTTGCAAATACAAAAGATGCTCCCATTGGTCCAATTAACGGATTATCTACATCACATGCAGCTTCTAATTTCACATTCTTCAAACGGGAATCTAGTCCATATAGATTAACAGAATCAATAGAATGTAGCGTCCCCCCAGAAGGCTCTATTACTTCACCTTTTTGATTTAGAAACTTTACACCTAAAGCAGACAACATGCCAGCTCCACCATCATTTGTAGCACTTCCTCCTAGACCTAAAATAATATGCTGTACACCTTGATTCAGCGCGTGCAATATAAGCTCTCCTGTTCCTCTTGTCGTTGCAATAAGCGGATTGCGTTTTTCAATTGGAGCATGGTGTAATCCTGATGCAGCCGACATTTCAATAAACGCTGTTCTCTTATCTTGAGATATACCATAAAATGCCTCTACCAGTCCTCCTAGCGGCCCTGTCACATAGAGTGAAATAATCTCTCCTCCTGCAGTATCAACGAGAGATTGAACGGTTCCTTCCCCCCCATCCCCAATTGGTACTTTTACATAATTAGCTTTCGGAAAAATTTCTGTAAAGCCTTTTTCGATTGCCTCACATACTTCCATTGCCCTTAAGCTCTCTTTATACGAATCAGATGCAATAACAATTTTCATTACGGTCTCCCCCTGGTAATGGTATCTTATACGCCTATGTTTTATTTTAAACGAGATAACCGGAACCTGTCTTCCTTGCCAAATTAGACACAAAAAAGCTTACATCAAATGATGTAAGCTTTTTCTCATTTATAATGGAGCCTAGCGGGATCGAACCGCTGACCTCCTGCGTGCAAGGCAGGCGCTCTCCCAGCTGAGCTAAGGCCCCGAAGTAATAAAAGCGGAAGACGGGATTCGAACCCGCGACCCCAACCTTGGCAAGGTTGTATTCTACCACTGAACTACTTCCGCGAAAATGGTGAGCCATGAAGGATTCGAACCTTCGACCCTCTGATTAAAAGTCAGATGCTCTACCAACTGAGCTAATGGCTCGTAAATGGCTGGGCTAGCTGGATTCGAACCAGCGCATGACGGAGTCAAAGTCCGTTGCCTTACCGCTTGGCTATAGCCCATTAATATTTACTAGTATGGTTGTCTTTTCAAAAAAATAAACCTTTTCAGGTTGTTTTTTTGAAAATGGTGGAGGGGGGCAGATTCGAACTGCCGAACCCGAAGGAGCGGATTTACAGTCCGCCGCGTTTAGCCACTTCGCTACCCCTCCGACATTATAAAATATATATGGTGGAGGATGACGGGATCGAACCGCCGACCCCCTGCTTGTAAGGCAGGTGCTCTCCCAGCTGAGCTAATCCTCCAAAAGTGGTGACCCGTACGGGATTCGAACCCGTGTTACCGCCGTGAAAGGGCGGTGTCTTAACCACTTGACCAACGGGCCAAAAAATTTAAGAACTGTTCCCAAGCTTCCAACCGGGCTTGAACCGGTGACCTCTTCCTTACCATGGAAGTGCTCTACCAGCTGAGCTATGGAAGCATAATGGCTCCGCAGGTAGGACTCGAACCTACGACCGATCGGTTAACAGCCGATAGCTCTACCACTGAGCTACTGCGGAATAATGTAGCCTGGCAACGTCCTACTCTCACAGGGGCAAGGCCCCAACTACCATCGGCGCTAGAGAGCTTAACTTCCGTGTTCGGTATGGGAACGGGTGTGACCTCTCTGCCATCATTACCAGACATTATTCATTTGAGACAATGATTATTATAACTTATTCACTCAAAAAGTCAACAAGTTTTTATATTCTCTCAAAACTAGATAACACTTGCTTCATATTATATGGTTAAGTCCTCGATCTATTAGTATTCGTCAGCTCCACATGTCACCATGCTTCCACCTCGAACCTATCAACCTGATCATCTTTCAGGGATCTTACTAGCTTACGCTATGGGAAATCTCATCTTGAGGGGGGCTTCATGCTTAGATGCTTTCAGCACTTATCCCTTCCGCACATAGCTACCCAGCTATGCCCTTGGCAGAACAACTGGTACACCAGCGGTGCGTCCATCCCGGTCCTCTCGTACTAAGGACAGCTCCTCTCAAATTTCCTACGCCCACGACGGATAGGGACCGAACTGTCTCACGACGTTCTGAACCCAGCTCGCGTACCGCTTTAATGGGCGAACAGCCCAACCCTTGGGACCGACTACAGCCCCAGGATGCGATGAGCCGACATCGAGGTGCCAAACCTCCCCGTCGATGTGGACTCTTGGGGGAGATAAGCCTGTTATCCCCGGGGTAGCTTTTATCCGTTGAGCGATGGCCCTTCCATGCGGAACCACCGGATCACTAAGCCCGACTTTCGTCCCTGCTCGACTTGTAGGTCTCGCAGTCAAGCTCCCTTATGCCTTTGCACTCTACGAATGATTTCCAACCATTCTGAGGGAACCTTTGGGCGCCTCCGTTACACTTTAGGAGGCGACCGCCCCAGTCAAACTGCCCACCTGACACTGTCTCCCGGGTCGATAAGACCCGTAGGTTAGAATTTCAATACAGTCAGGGCGGTATCCCACCAGCGCCTCCACCGAAGCTAGCGCTCCGGTTTCAAAGGCTCCCGCCTATCCTGTACAAACTGTACCAAAATTCAATATCAGGCTACAGTAAAGCTCCACGGGGTCTTTCCGTCCTGTCGCGGGTAACCTGCATCTTCACAGGTACTATAATTTCACCGAGTCTCTGGTTGAGACAGTGCCCAAATCGTTACACCTTTCGTGCGGGTCGGAACTTACCCGACAAGGAATTTCGCTACCTTAGGACCGTTATAGTTACGGCCGCCGTTTACTGGGGCTTCAGTTCAGAGCTTCGCTTACGCTAACCCCTCTCCTTAACCTTCCAGCACCGGGCAGGTGTCAGCCCCTATACTTCGCCTTACGGCTTCGCAGAGACCTGTGTTTTTGCTAAACAGTCGCTTGGGCCTATTCACTGCGGCTTTCCGTTAAGAAAGCACCCCTTCTCCCGAAGTTACGGGGTCATTTTGCCGAGTTCCTTAACCAGAGTTCTCTCGCACACCTTAGGATTCTCTCCTCGCCTACCTGTGTCGGTTTGCGGTACAGGCACCTTTTATCTCGCTAGAAGCTTTTCTTGGCAGCGGGGAATCAAAGACTTCGCTCCATAAGGAGCTTCCCCATCACAGCTCAGCCTTCGCGATAAGCGGATTTGCCTACTTATCAGCCTAACTGCTTGGACGTGCACAACCAATCGCACGCTTCTTCTATCCTTCTGCGTCCCTCCATTGCTCAAACGATAAAGAGGTGGTACAGGAATATCAACCTGTTGTCCATCGCCTACGCCTGTCGGCCTCGGCTTAGGTCCTGACTAACCCTGAGCGGACGAGCCTTCCTCAGGAAACCTTAGGCATTCGGTGGACGGGATTCTCACCCGTCTTTCGCTACTCATATCGGCATTCTCACTTCTAAGCACTCCACCAGTCCTTCCGGTCTGACTTCACTGTCCTTAGAACGCTCCCCTACCACTGATACCATAGGTATCAATCCGCAGCTTCGGTGGTGTATTTAGCCCCGGTACATTTTCGGCGCAGAGTCACTCGACTAGTGAGCTATTACGCACTCTTTAAATGGTGGCTGCTTCTAAGCCAACATCCTAGTTGTCTAAGCAACTCCACATCCTTTTCCACTTAATACACACTTTGGGACCTTAGCTGGCGGTCTGGGCTGTCTCCCTTTTGACTACGGATCTTATCACTCGCAGTCTGACTCCCAAGGATAAGTCATTGGCATTCGGAGTTTGACTGAATTCGGTAATCCGATGAGGACCCCTAGTTCAATCAGTGCTCTACCTCCAAGACTCTTACACTTGAGGCTAGCCCTAAAGCTATTTCGGGGAGAACCAGCTATCTCCAGGTTCGATTGGAATTTCTCCGCTACCCACACCTCATCCCCGCACTTTTCAACGTGCGTGGGTTCGGGCCTCCATTCAGTGTTACCTGAACTTCACCCTGGACATGGGTAGATCACCTGGTTTCGGGTCTACGACCACGTACTAAACGCCCTATTCAGACTCGCTTTCGCTACGGCTCCGCCTCTTCAGCTTAACCTCGCACAGGATCGTAACTCGCCGGTTCATTCTACAAAAGGCACGCCATCACCCATTAACGGGCTCTGACTATTTGTAGGCACACGGTTTCAGGATCTCTTTCACTCCCCTTCCGGGGTGCTTTTCACCTTTCCCTCACGGTACTGGTTCACTATCGATCACTAGGGAGTATTTAGCCTTGGGAGATGGTCCTCCCAGATTCCGACGGAATTTCACGTGTTCCGCCGTACTCAGGATACATTCAAGAGAGAACGAAGTTTCGACTACAGGGTTGTTACCTTCTGTGACGAGCCTTTCCAGGCTGCTTCGTCTACCTCGTTCCTTTGTAACTCCGTATAGAATGTCCTACAACCCCAAGAGGCTTGCCTCTTGGTTTGGGCTAGATTCCGTTTCGCTCGCCGCTACTCAGGAAATCGCATTTGCTTTCTCTTCCTCCAGGTACTTAGATGTTTCAGTTCCCTGGGTCTGTCTTCCTTACCCTATGTATTCAGATAAGGATACCATACCATTACGTATGGTGGGTTTCCCCATTCGGAAATCTTCGGATCAAAGCTTACTTACAGCTCCCCGAAGCATATCGGCGTTAGTCCCGTCCTTCATCGACTCCTAGTGTCAAGGCATCCACCGTGCGCCCTTTCTAACTTAACCAAACTAAAATTAAAAAATATGAGCTACACTGTTATCTAGTTTTCAAAGAACATACATTTATATATGAGAGATAGTTCTCTCAAAACTGAACAAAACGAAACACGGAAACTTATATTGATGAACAGCGTTCATCAATTCTCCATAGAAAGGAGGTGATCCAGCCGCACCTTCCGATACGGCTACCTTGTTACGACTTCACCCCAATCATCTGTCCCACCTTAGGCGGCTGGCTCCAAAAAGGTTACCCCACCGACTTCGGGTGTTACAAACTCTCGTGGTGTGACGGGCGGTGTGTACAAGGCCCGGGAACGTATTCACCGCGGCATGCTGATCCGCGATTACTAGCGATTCCAGCTTCATGTAGGCGAGTTGCAGCCTACAATCCGAACTGAGAACGGTTTTATGAGATTAGCTCCACCTCGCGGTCTTGCAGCTCTTTGTACCGTCCATTGTAGCACGTGTGTAGCCCAGGTCATAAGGGGCATGATGATTTGACGTCATCCCCACCTTCCTCCGGTTTGTCACCGGCAGTCACCTTAGAGTGCCCAACTTAATGATGGCAACTAAGATCAAGGGTTGCGCTCGTTGCGGGACTTAACCCAACATCTCACGACACGAGCTGACGACAACCATGCACCACCTGTCACTCTGCTCCCGAAGGAGAAGCCCTATCTCTAGGGTTGTCAGAGGATGTCAAGACCTGGTAAGGTTCTTCGCGTTGCTTCGAATTAAACCACATGCTCCACCGCTTGTGCGGGCCCCCGTCAATTCCTTTGAGTTTCAGCCTTGCGGCCGTACTCCCCAGGCGGAGTGCTTAATGCGTTAACTTCAGCACTAAAGGGCGGAAACCCTCTAACACTTAGCACTCATCGTTTACGGCGTGGACTACCAGGGTATCTAATCCTGTTTGCTCCCCACGCTTTCGCGCCTCAGTGTCAGTTACAGACCAGAAAGTCGCCTTCGCCACTGGTGTTCCTCCATATCTCTACGCATTTCACCGCTACACATGGAATTCCACTTTCCTCTTCTGCACTCAAGTCTCCCAGTTTCCAATGACCCTCCACGGTTGAGCCGTGGGCTTTCACATCAGACTTAAGAAACCACCTGCGCGCGCTTTACGCCCAATAATTCCGGATAACGCTTGCCACCTACGTATTACCGCGGCTGCTGGCACGTAGTTAGCCGTGGCTTTCTGGTTAGGTACCGTCAAGGTGCCAGCTTATTCAACTAGCACTTGTTCTTCCCTAACAACAGAGTTTTACGACCCGAAAGCCTTCATCACTCACGCGGCGTTGCTCCGTCAGACTTTCGTCCATTGCGGAAGATTCCCTACTGCTGCCTCCCGTAGGAGTCTGGGCCGTGTCTCAGTCCCAGTGTGGCCGATCACCCTCTCAGGTCGGCTACGCATCGTTGCCTTGGTGAGCCGTTACCTCACCAACTAGCTAATGCGACGCGGGTCCATCCATAAGTGACAGCCGAAGCCGCCTTTCAATTTCGCACCATGCAGTGCAAAATGTTATCCGGTATTAGCCCCGGTTTCCCGGAGTTATCCCAGTCTTATGGGTAGGTTACCCACGTGTTACTCACCCGTCCGCCGCTAACTTCATAAGAGCAAGCTCTTAATCCATTCGCTCGACTTGCATGTATTAGGCACGCCGCCAGCGTTCATCCTGAGCCAGGATCAAACTCTCCAATAAAGTTAGTTTGTCTAGCATCTAAAATAAAAATTGACGTTTCACGTTGTTTGTTTCGTTCAGTTTTCAAAGAACTTGTTTGCCGCTCAATTGCGACTTCCTTATGTTAACATCTCAGTTATTCAATGTCAACTAAGTTTTTTAATTTCTTTTTTCGCTTTCTGCTGTTCCGCATCAGCGACGTTTATTAATTTACCATATACTAAATACTAACGTCAATGCTTTTTAATAAAAAATTCTTTTTCTCATATACCGCATACATTCTTCTGCATTTGCAACCCTTCTAAATAAGCAAAAAATAATCTTATATCGTTCTTCCATCGTCTTTTTCACCACATTATGTATACGCTCATCTTCAAAATCAAATAAAAGTTCATCTAACTCTCTCTTTAATATGTATTCCATTTCTTTTTGTTCTTCTTTCGTCATCATAATCCCAAGCAAATCATCACCCCAACAATTCCTTACACGAAAATAATCTACTCTTTATTAATCAAACCCTATCCTTTATTATAATCCATTACTTACGATATTAACCCTACTGTTCTCTTTTCAAAGATTTAAGCATATATGTTACTGAAAAGGATTGGACAAAGGGGCGGAATATTATGTTTTTCTTTTTTATTACAAGTAAGCGTACGTTTAAACACATTAGTTTAATAGTTGTACTTTCCTTATTTACAGCATGGCTACTCTTCTTAAAAACATATTCACATGAATCTGCTTTTTCAACTGCTACTGGTCCTAAAGTTATTTACAAAGGTGACACTGCCAAAAAACAAGTTGCGTTCACATTCGATATTAGTTGGGGAGACAAAAAAGCTATTCCAATCCTTGATACATTAAAAGAAAGAGAAATTAAGAACGTAACCTTCTTCCTCTCTGCTGCATGGGCTGAAAGACATCCTGATATTGTCGAGCGTATTATGAAAGATGGTCATGAAATCGGTAGTATGGGCTATAACTACAACTCTTACACTTCACTAGAAGCAAACGAAATGCGGCGAGATCTTTTACGTGCACAAGACGTTTTTACAAAGCTTGGCGTAAAACAAGTCAAGCTATTCCGTCCACCTAGTGGTGATTTTAATAAAACAACACTTAAAGTGGCCGAATCTCTTGGATATACAGTTGTCCACTGGAGTAATAATTCGAATGATTGGAAAAATCCTGGTGTAAATAAAATTGTCTCTACCGTTGCTAACAATTTAAAAGGAGGAGATATCGTCTTACTACACGCTTCCGATTCTGCACTTCAAACAAATAAAGCTCTGCCACTACTCCTGCAAAAGTTAAAAAGCGATGGATACGAACAAATCTCCGTATCACAACTTATTTCTAATACGAGTGCCAAAAGCGAAGATGTTAAATAATTAGGTTCCCTACTATGTAAGAGGTTAAACACCTTTCTCTATGATAAAAAGAGCTCAACTACCTTTCACGGGAGATAGTTGAGCTCTTTTTTATTCCCTTAATTAAACCGACTTACTTGTTCTTCCTATTAAACGATGTAATACAAGTAACTGATACGCATTACATAATAAAAGCGGTATAACCATTAAATATAGCCAATCTGTATCATTAATCCGTAACGCTGGTACCCATTCAAGGATTGTTACAACAACCATAAAGAATAACGCAGGTATAAATGCTTTATTATTCGTTTCTTTACTCTTTATATAAGCTACAATCACTCCGAATATAAATAAGATCCCAGCCACCAGTATGTTATTTCCTAATGAAACATTACCGTTCGCAATCAATACAGATCTTAAATACACAAAATCAAATAATACAAATGCAATAAAGAAGAGCTGCACCGCATTCCATAAAGAAGATGATCGAAACATCCCTAATCCGAAACGATGAACCGTTAAATATGCGAAGAACCCCATTTGGCTTATGACACTAAAAATAAACCCTACACCCATTAACCAAAAAGAAACCGCTAAAATTTCCTTAACTTCGAAATTTTGAAAAAATTCAACATACTTGTCCCACCCTAGAACAAAACCAATAAAGATAGTACTAATCCCTCCAAGAAACAACGTCGTAAAAAATAGTCGTACCCACTTTCGGCTATTCACAACACATCCCCCATTATTCGTATATTTCTAATTAAATTGTATCAATGACAATTTCAAAAAGCTAGCCATGAACATGTATAAATTCCTTAAAGATATTTATATTAAAAAAAGAGAACTGTGTTGAAAGGAGCTCCAACTTATGAAACGGATGCTACTCGTGTTAATTTCTTCCCTTCTATGTATCTCACTAGTTGCATGTGCACAAGGAAAAGAAGCAAAACCCGAACTAGATTACGATCAAACAAAAAAAATGATTGTAGATATTTTAAAAACGGATCAAGGAAAGAAAGCAATCCAAGATGTATTGACCGATGAAAAAATGAAGCAAGCACTCATACTAGATGAAACAGTAGTAAAGAAAACAATTGAAGATGCAATGGTATCCGAAAAAGGGCAACAATTTTGGGAAAAACTATTCAAAGACCCTGAATTTTCTTCTAAATTCGCTAAAAGTATGGGAAAAGAACAAACAAACTTGATGAAGACTCTACTAAAAGACCCTGAGTACCAAGCAGGTGTTATAGAAATTATGAAAAATCCCGAAGTAGAAAAGATCATGTTGCAAACGATGAAAAGTAAAGAATATCGTCAATACTTACAACAAGTCTTAACCGAAACTGCTGAAAGTCCACTTTTCCAAGCGAAAATGATTGATATTATTAGCAAAGGTGTTGAAAAAGCTGAAAAGAGCGGCTCTGGTAAAAAGGGCTCTGGTGGAGAAGGCGGAAACAAAGAACAAAAATAAGGAAATGCCCCTATAATTAAGTGGTGATTATATTAATAATGAGCGGGCGATGAAGACAGCCCACTCATTATTTCGCCATTTATTTCTGTTTTATAGACGTTCTATCAATAACCTGCTCAGCTATTGTTCGATAAATAATACCTGTTGTATGCGTATCTTCATATACTGACGGCGCAAAATCTTCTTTATTCCAATCAGGTTGTTGAAGTGGGATTCTTCCTAATACGTCTGTTTGTAGCTCTGTAGCTAATTTATCTCCGCCACCTCTTCCAAACACATATTCTTTTTCACCAGTTACTTTACTTTCAAAATATGCCATATTTTCAACAACACCAAGAATACTATGTTCCGTACGCAAAGCCATCGCTCCAGCACGCGCTGCTACAAATGCAGCTGTAGGATGAGGTGTTGTCACAATAATTTCTTTGCACGATGGTAACATTGAATGCACATCTAATGCCACGTCACCTGTACCTGGCGGTAAATCTAGTACTAAGTAATCTAAATCGCCCCATTCCACCTCCGTGAAAAAGTGATTTAACATTTTCCCTAGCATAGGCCCTCTCCAAATAACAGGAGCATTATCCTCTACAAAGAATCCCATCGAAATTACTTTAACCCCTAATCGCTCCACTGGGATAATTTTATCCCCTCTTACAATTGGGCGTTTTTCTATCCCCATCATATCCGGTACACTAAAACCGTAAATATCCGCGTCAATAATACCAACTTTCTTGCCTAAACGTGCTAATGAAATTGCAAGGTTAACTGAAACAGTTGATTTACCCACTCCACCTTTTCCACTTGCAACCGCTAAAAATGTTGTTTTCGAATTTGGAGACAGTAAAGATTCACTTTGCTTCTCTTCCTGCGGTGGTGCAAATTGAGATAATTCCTCTTCCGTAAATTCAGCAAAACGAAGTCCAACTGTTGCTGCACCAAGTTCTTTCACAAGTTTCACAACAGCTGCCTGAAGTTGCATCTGCTCCGCTGTCCCTGTTTTTACAATTGCGATTTTAACACTCACATGCTCTTTTTCTGGCTTGACCGTTACCTCTTTAATTGCATTTGTTTCTTTTAACGTTTTATGTAGAAACGGATCAGCAATCCCTTCAAGTGCTTCCACTACTTGCTCTTTCGTTACCATAATTAGCCCAGCCCCCTGTATGAAAATAACATTATGTTAAATGTATTAAGTTTGTCCCTCTTTATTTTCAAATAAATGCGTTTACATTTCCAGTATAACATATTTTCCGAAAACTTCGTTAACGAGAGAACCTCAAAAAAACCCTCCCTATTCTGGAGGATTTCCTTTTTCCGTAAAATAACGTAATATTCCACGGTATATAGCAGCTGCTACTTTTTGTTGATACTTCTCTGAATTTAACATATATCTTTCATTTACATTTGATAAAAAACCCGCCTCAATTAAAGCACCTGGTGTTTCTGCATACTTGAGTAAATACACATGAGGGATTGTTTTAGCTGAACGATTTGTATTTTCTAAGCTCGTTCGCAATTCAGCTTGTATAAATTTTGCCGCCCGTTCATTTTCAATTAAAGAGCGATAGTAGAACGTTTGAGCCCCTCTTGATCCACTACTTGTCAAAGCGTTTAAATGAATACTTGCAAAAAAGTCTACATCAGGCTTATTAATAATTTCTACACGTTTTTTCAAATCTTCAGCTTTACGTCTGCTATACGATTTTGTATCCTTATTAGCTAAATCATAATCTCCCTCACGCGTCAAAATTACTAAAGCACCTTGCTCTTGTAAATAATCTTGTACCTTTTTTGTAATTTCAAGCGTGATGTCTTTTTCTACAATATCTTTCCCGCCAACAGCTCCCCCGTCCGGCCCACCATGTCCAGCATCTAGTACAATTACTTTCCCAGATAGGGGTAAATTCCAAGCTCTCCACGATTTTGTAATTTGAACTTCTTGTTTCACCAAGAAAAACAAGACAACCGCAGCTAGCACAAGAGAGATAATTCTAATTCTCTTCATACCTTTCCTCCTCCAGCTAGTCCCTCTAATTACTTATATGGGACAAGAGGAAAGTTTATGCTTGTCTTAATGAAGCTTTAATCGATATCTTCTTTCACCCTTTTCATATCCCTCACGCCACCAGAGGCTAATAAACCGCTGACAGGATTCGTAGAGCACTTCTTCATCTTTCGATTCTATCTCACGCATAGCCATACTAGCTAAAAAGTGAAATAACATTTCTGTTAGTTGCTGTTCTTCTTCTAAAGCTCTATATTTCACATCAAAAAAGGATTCACCATAATAACCAAATTTACTATATCTCGCTCCTAGTAAGTACGATTCAATTCCTAACTCAATACAATAGTCCTCATACTGTCTATGAAGTTCTTGCATATCAAAAGCATCACGGATATTCGAACGCAATGTCTTTAATGATAATTCACGTAGCATCTTCCGCTCATATTTTAACTGCTTTTCTTTTTGTTTTTCTTGTAAGCTGACAATGACATTCATAGTACTTATAAACCTCCCTAATACGTATTAGTCTAAACTTCTAAAGGCGAAGCATACGTAGGAAGGTAGGACTAAAATATTCCAAGCTCTAAGAAAAATGAATTGCGAATAAATACGAAGAATTGAACATAATAAAAAACCCCAACCAAATGGTTGGGGTTTGAAGTTCGCAAAAATTAACGTTTTGAGAACTGAGGTGCACGACGTGCGCCTTTAAGACCGTATTTTTTACGCTCTTTCATACGTGCGTCACGAGTTAATAGACCCGCACGTTTTAATGTTAGACGGTATTCTGGATCAGCTTTTAATAAAGCGCGAGAAATACCGTGACGAATAGCACCAGCTTGACCAGTGTATCCACCACCATTTACGTTTACAAGTACATCGTAGTTACCTAAAGTTTCTGTTGCAACTAGAGGTTGTTTCACTACTTCACGTAATGCAGCAAATGGGATATAGTTTTCAAAATCACGACCGTTAATGATAACGCGTCCTTCGCCTGGAACTAGGCGTACGCGTGCTACTGAACTCTTACGACGTCCAGTACCATAGTATTGAACCTGTGCCAAAGTAAGCCCTCCTTTAATTAATTATCCGCGAAGTTCGTAAACTTCTGGTTTTTGTGCTTGGTGTGGATGCTCTGCTCCAGCATACACGTTTAATTTTTTAGACACTTGACGTCCTAAACGTCCTTTTGGAAGCATGCCTTTAATTGCAAGCTCTAACATTTGTACAGGGTAGTTTGTACGCATTTCTAGAGCTGTTCTTTGCTTAAGTCCACCTGGGTGGTTAGTGTGACGGTAGTAAATTTTATCGTTTAATTTATTACCTGTTAAATGAATTTTCTCAGCGTTAATAATAATTACATGATCACCCGTGTCAACGTGTGGTGTAAATGTAGGTTTGTTTTTACCACGTAAAATGGATGCTACTTCACTAGCTAGGCGACCTAAAGTTTGACCTTCAGCGTCAACCACATACCATTTACGCTCAACTTCGTTAGCTTTTGCCATAAAAGTCGTACGCATGTGTTTCCCTCCTCGTTATCTTTTCCATAGAAAAAATCTATTGTTTATCTTAAACACGATTTCCTTCCGGGGCTAATCGTGGTTTTAGAAACAATACCATATGTTATGATATCCTTTTGAGTTTCTAATGTCAAGCAAATGTTACACCAGGATTAGTTGTTATAGTTTACCTGCCATAAATAAAGCCCATGACCTGGCGCCATCTTCCCAGCAAAACGACGATCTTGTTTCGCAAAAATCTCTGGAATACTGTCAGAATCAATCTTTCCCTGTCCTACGCTAAGTAACGTACCAACAATAATTCTAACCATATTATACAAAAATCCATTGCCTACAAAACGAAAAATTAATTCATCCTCTTGCTCAATTAACTCGATTTCATAAATTGTTCGCACTTTATCTTTTTTATCAGTTTTTGCCGAACAAAATGAAGTAAAGTCATGTGTCCCAATTAAATAAGGAATTGCCCTTCTTATAGATTCCATCTCAATTGGATATGGATAATGATATACATAGTTTCTACGGAATACATCCGCAGTTTTAGATAATAATACACGATAACGATATTCTTTTCTCTCAACACCATAACGTGCGTGGAAATCCTCTGTTTTTTTCTCTACTTGCAGAATAACAACATCGTCCGGCAACATTGTATTTAAAGCATTACTCCATTGCCATTCTTCAAGAGATAACGTTGTATCAAAGTGTATGACTTGTCCTCTTGCATGAACGGTAGAATCTGTTCTCCCTGAAGCTTGAACACGAATAGGTTCCCCTTTATGCAATTTCTGTAATGCTTTCTCTATTTCTTGTTGAACAGTACGATGCTGAGGCTGAATTTGATAGCCACAAAAATGAATACCATCATATGCAACTGTACATTTTATTCTTTCCATTTCTCTATTCTCCATTATGATCGCACCCATGCTAAAATACACGCTAAACAAAGTAAGCTTATTATTGTTACTGTATCGCTTGTTTTCCAGCGTAGCTGCCTAAATTTAGTACGTCCTTCACCACTTTGATACCCACGGGCTTCCATCGCAATTGCTAAGTCCTCAGCGCGTTTAAAAGCACTAATGAAAAGCGGAACGAGTAAAGAGATAATTGCTTTCATCCTATCCTTTATCGGTCCTCCGGCAAAATCAATACCACGTGATGCTTGTGCTTTCATAATTTTACTCGTCTCATCCATTAATGTTGGGATAAAACGAAGAGAAATAGACATCATTAATGCGATTTCATGAACAGGAACCTTTATACGTTTTAACGGTTTTAATAACGTCTCCAGACCATCCGTAATTTCGATTGGTGTTGTTGTTAATGTTAATAATGTTGTCATTAAAATAATGACGACGAAGCGTATAGAAATATATATTCCCTGTTCTAATCCTTTTTCATGTATCGAAAACCAACCAAGCTGGAACAATACATCCCCTTCTTTATTTGTAAAAATATGCAGGAAAAATGTAAAAAGAAAAATCCATAAAATTGGTTTTAAGCCCGAAAGTACATAACGAATCGGCACTTTTGCAAAAAATAAAGCAATGAGTGCATATAAAAATAAAAATCCATATGAAATCGCATTATTTGCTAGAAAGACAACAAATACATATAAAAAGACAATCAACAGCTTCGTACGAGGATCAAGTTGATGAATGAGTGACTGACCTGGAATATATCTCCCAATAATCAACTGCTGCATGATTCATGACCACCTTTTCGTAACACCTGTACAACTTCATGAGTAAGATCCTCTAAAGATAAGGTAGCCTTTGGAATAGAAATACCAAACTTCTCTTCAATTGCACGTTTATACTTTAAAGACATTGGAAGATCCACACCGATTTTCTCTAATTCATCAGCATGTGAAAATACTTCCTCTGCTCTTCCTTGCAAAAAGACCGTTCCTTTATGCATAACAACAATCTGATCTGCATACTTAGCAGCATCCTCCATATTATGAGTAACAAGAATAACTGTAAGCCCTTGCTCCTTATGCAACTTATAAAACATCCCCATAAGCTCGTGATGTCCTTTCGGATCGAGTCCTGCTGTAGGTTCATCTAATACGAGTACTTCAGGTTCCATCGCAAGTACGCCTGCTATTGCAACGCGCCTCATCTGTCCACCGCTTAATTCAAAGGGAGAACGGGCTAATAGCTCTAGGTCCAATCCAACAAGCTGAATTGCATCTCTCGCCTTACGCTTTGCCTCTTCTTCAGATACACCAAAATTAGTAGGACCAAAACAAATATCCTTCTCAACTGTTTCTTCAAAGAGTTGATGTTCTGGGAACTGAAAGACAACCCCTACTTTTTTTCGCAGCGGCTTTAACTTCTTCTCTTTCTTCCCTGCAGAAATTAAATGTTCACCAATTTGAACCGTACCATTTGTCGGCTGCAATAAACCATTTAAATGTTGAATCATCGTCGATTTGCCGGAACCAGTATGACCGATAACGGCATAATAGCCCCCACTTGGAAACGACACGTCTACATCATAAAGTGCGCGTCTTTCAAATGGAGTTTTATATTGATAACGATGTTCTACTTTTTGGAATGTAATCTCCAAAGTTCGTTCACCAAGCTTTCCATTGTAAGATGCGTATTTTGCAAGAGAATTTCATTTCTTTTTAATAATTCTGCTATTTTTACTGAAAATGGTACATCTAATCCAATTTCTTGGAGCATATGAGAGGACTTGAAAATTTGCTCTGGTGTCCCTTCCTCTAATATTTCTCCCTTATTTAAAATAATAATACGGTCTGACTGTGCAGCTTCTTCTAGGTCATGAGTAATTGATAAGACGGTAATCCCTTTTTCATTCACAAGTTGTCTAACCGTTTCAACTACTTCACGTCTTCCCTGTGGATCTAACATTGACGTTGCCTCATCTAATATTAAAATAGCTGGCTGAAGTGCTAAAACACCTGCTATGGCCACACGTTGCTTTTGTCCACCAGATAATGAATGGGGCTCTTCGTTTAGAAATTCTTCCATTCTAACAAGCTGTAAAGCCTGCTCCAATCGTTCTATCATCTGTTCCCGAGGCATTCCAATATTCTCTAAACCAAACACAACATCATCTTGTACTGTCGTACCAACAAATTGATTGTCTGGGTTTTGAAATACCATGCCTATTTGTTTTCGAATATCCCATACCGTTTCCTCAGATAAAACTAATGTATCATTCACAGTAATTGTTCCTGATTCTGGCAGAAACAATCCATTTAATAACTTTGCGAGTGTAGACTTCCCTGAACCATTTTGTCCAATGATAGATATCCATTCTCCCTCATATAAGGAAAATGAAACATCCTTTAAAGCATAAGAAGCTGCCCCAGGATATTGAAATGATATATTTTCTGTGCGAAGTTTCTCTTTTTTCAATGCAAGGCACCCTTTCCTTCGCCAAGTTAGCCTATTTTTCTATACTTAAAAAAAAAAGGGCCATGACCAGTTACTTGAAAAGAACTGTCTTGCCCTTTTAATTATCATTATACTAACTCGATAATTACCATTGGTGCTGCGTCTCCGCGACGTGGACCAATTTTTGCAATACGAGTGTATCCGCCTTGACGCTCAGCATAGCGTGGAGCTACATCAGCGAATAGTTTTTGAAGTGCATCTTGACCAGTCTCAGCGTTAGCAACTTCATTACGGATGAAAGCTGCTGCTTGACGACGAGCATGAAGATCTCCGCGTTTACCTAAAGTGATCATTTTTTCCACTACAGAACGAAGTTCTTTTGCACGTGTTTCTGTCGTTTGGATGCGCTCGTTGATAATTAAATCAGTAGCTAAGTCACGTAACATAGCTTTACGTTGCGCACTTGTACGGCCTAATTTTCTGTATGCCATTCGTAGTTCCCTCCTTTGTTGATGAGTTTAAATCCTCAGTCGTCTTTACGTAAACCTAAGCCTAATTCCTCAAGCTTATGCTTAACTTCTTCTAAGGATTTACGTCCTAAGTTACGAACTTTCATCATATCTTCTTCTGTTTTGTTCGCAAGCTCTTGTACAGTATTAATTCCTGCACGTTTTAGGCAATTATAAGAACGAACAGAAAGATCAAGTTCTTCGATAGTCATCTCTAGAACTTTTTCTTTTTGGTCTTCTTCCTTCTCGACCATAATCTCAGCATTTTGTGCTTCATCAGTTAAACCAACGAAGATATTTAAATGCTCAGTTAAGATTTTGGCACCTAAAGAGATAGCTTCTTTTGGCCCGATGCTTCCATCCGTCCATACATCAAGCGTAAGCTTATCATAATTAGCCACTTGTCCGACACGTGTCTTTTCCACTTGGTAAGTCACACGTGATACTGGAGTATAAATAGAATCAATAGGAATTACTCCTATTGGTTGATCTTCGCTTTTATTTGCATCAGCTGGCGTATACCCACGGCCACGCTTTGCAGTTAAACGCACGCGGAAATGCGCATCCTTTGCTAACGTTGCGATGTATAAATCTGGATTTAAGATTTCAACATCACTATCGTGAGTAATATCAGCAGCTGTGACAATACCTTCGCCCTGTATATCGATTTCCAACGTCTTCTCTTCTTCAGAGTAGATTTTAAGAGCTAACTTTTTCAAGTTTAAGATGATCGTCGTAACGTCCTCTACTACGCCCTCAACTGTTGAAAATTCGTGTAATACGCCATCAATTTGGATAGCAGTTACAGCGGCACCAGGGAGTGAGGATAAAAGAATACGACGTAAGGAGTTACCCAAAGTAGTACCATATCCACGCTCAAGCGGTTCAATCACGAATTTGCCATACTTAGCATCTTCGTTAAGTTCAACCGTTTCGATTTTCGGTTTTTCGATTTCAATCATTAACTAAACCCTCCTTCAAAACGTCGAAACCCCGGCTAAACAAAGGAAAAACCCTCTGTCTAACCGAAAGTCCCCCTTAGGCAGTTCCCGATTGTGCACAACAAGCGATGTTTCTGTACGAAATTTCTCGATAATGCATCATATCCATTATAGACAAAAGGGAAAATTCTATACAGAAAAATTACACACGACGACGTTTTGGTGGACGACATCCATTATGAGGAACTGGAGTAACATCTCTAATTGCTGTTACTTCTAGACCTGCAGCTTGAAGAGCACGAATTGCAGCTTCACGACCAGCACCAGGACCTTTAACAGTAACCTCTAAAGTTTTTAAACCGTGTTCCATTGCAGCTTTAGCAGCAGTTTCAGCAGCCATTTGCGCAGCGAATGGAGTAGATTTACGAGATCCACGGAAACCAAGTGCACCAGCACTAGACCAAGAAAGTGCGTTACCGTGAGTATCTGTAAGTGTTACGATTGTGTTGTTGAAAGTAGAACGAATATGAGCAATACCAGCTTCAATATTCTTTTTCACACGTTTTTTACGAGTGTTTGTTTTACGTGCCATTGTTAGTTCAACCTCCTTTACTTATTATTTCTTTTTATTTGCTACTGTACGACGTGGACCTTTACGCGTACGAGCATTGTTTTTAGAATTTTGACCACGAACTGGTAAACCACGACGGTGACGAAGACCACGGTAAGAACCGATCTCCATTAGACGTTTAATGTTAAGAGAAACTTCACGACGAAGGTCTCCCTCAACTTTAACGCGGTCTACGATGTCACGGATACGACCTAATTCGTCTTCCGTTAAATCACGAACTCGTGTTTCTTCAGAAACACCAGCTTCAGCAAGAATTTTTTCAGCAGTTGTGCGACCAATGCCGAATACGTAAGTTAAAGAAATAACAACGCGTTTGTCACGAGGAATATCTACACCTGCGATACGTGCCATTCCGAATGCACCTCCTTCTGATTAACCTTGTTTTTGTTTATGTTTAGGGTTTTCACAAATAACCATTACTTTTCCACGTCTACGAATAACTTTACATTTTTCGCAGATTGGTTTAACTGACGGTCTTACTTTCATGTCTCGAACCTCCTTAAAGATTACGGAGTGCTATATTATTTAAAACGGTACGTAATACGACCACGATTTAAATCGTACGGAGATAATTCTACCGTAACTTTGTCTCCTGGTAAAATACGAATGAAGTTCATACGGATTTTACCAGAAACGTGAGCCAATACGACATGCCCATTCTCTAATTCTACTTTGAACATAGCATTTGGCAACGTTTCAAGAACGGTACCTTCGACTTCAATTACATCATCTTTAGCCATTCAATAGTTCTCCCTTCATCAAATCAGTAACATTTTACACTGCTCTGAAATCCCGGAGAGCCAGCTACTTATAAAGTGGTAAGGATTTCGTATCCTGCTTCTGTAAGAGCAATCGTGTGCTCAAAGTGGGCACACCATTTACCATCTACCGTTACCACTGTCCAGTCATCAGATAGTGTTTTTACATATCGTCTTCCTTGATTCACCATCGGCTCAACACAGATGACCATTCCCGGCTTTAATCTAGGACCTCTATTTGGTGGACCATAGTGCGGGATTTGAGGGTCCTCATGTAAGTCTTGCCCGATTCCGTGACCAACATACTCCCTAACGATCGAGAATCCATTCTCTTCAGCATGGGTTTGAACCGCATGTGAGATATTTGATAATCTTTCGCCTGGTTTTACTTGTTCTAAACCAAGATACAACGATTTTTCTGTGACATCAAGTAGCTTTTGAACAGATTCAGAAATGTTTCCAACTGGATACGTCCATGCAGAATCTCCATGGTACCCATTGTATTTCGCACCAATATCGATACTGATGATATCGCCCTCTTCGAGCTTGCGCTTCCCTGGAATCCCGTGTACAAGCTCTTCATTTACAGAAGCACATATGCTCCCCGGAAATCCGTTGTATCCTTTAAAAGATGGCGTAGCACCATGTTTTCGAATCGTCTTTTCCGCTATTTGATCGAGCTCTTTCGTTGTAATTCCTGGAGTAATATGCTGTTTCAACTCTTGATGAGTTAAAGCAACGATCCTGCCAGCTTCTCGCATGATTTCTATCTCGCGAGGAGTTTTGCAGATGATCATTACGCTAAGCCTCCGATGAGAACATCGATATCAGCAAATACTTTATTGATATCTTGCTCACCATTAATGCTTTGTAAGTAACCAAGCTCTTCGTAGAAATCAAGCAAAGGTTTTGTTTGCTTAATATTTACATCTAAACGATTTGCTACAGTCTCTTCATTGTCATCAGAGCGTTGATATAATTCGCCACCACATTTATCGCACACGTCAGCTTTTGCTGGCGGATTGAATTCTAAGTGGTAAGTCGCACCGCACTCTTTACAAATACGACGGCCTGTAAGACGTTTTAATAGCAATCCTGAATCCACATTAATGTTTAAAACATAGTCGATTTTTTTGCCAAGATCTTTCATAATCTCTTCAAGAGCAGATGCTTGTGCAACTGTTCGTGGGAAACCATCTAATAAGAAGCCTTTTACACAGTCTTCTTGACTTAAACGTTCACGAACGATTCCAATTGTAACTTCATCTGGAACAAGCGCACCTTTATCAATAAAAGATTTTGCTTGTAAACCAAGTTCAGTTTCAGCCTTCATAGCCGCACGGAACATATCTCCTGTTGAGATGTGAGGGATGTTATACTTGGCAACAATCTGTTCGGCTTGTGTACCTTTACCAGCACCAGGAAGCCCCATTAAAATTAAGTTCATCCTTGTTCCCCCTCAGTACATGAGCATGTAGGGAAGATGATTCTTCCCACTTACTCACTGCTTGATAAACCCTTTGTAATGGCGTTTTACCAATTGGCTTTCTAGCTGCTTCATTGTTTCTAAAGCAACGCCGACAACGATTAACATACTCGTTCCACCAATCTGTGCAGATGGAGGAAGATTTCCCAATTTCGTAAAGATAACTGGTAAAATTGCAATCGCTGCTAGGAAAATTGATCCTACAAAGGTCAAACGATACAAGATTTTTGTTAGATATTGTTCTGTATTCTTACCCGGACGAATACCTGGAACATATCCACCTTGCTTGTTTAGATTTTCTGACATTTGCTCTGGATTAACCTGAACAAATGCATAGAAATATGCGAAGGCTACAATGAGCGCTACATATATTATCATTCCCACTGGGTGAGAATAGTTAAAATTTGCAATAATCCACTGCGATACATCATGTTTCGGGAAGAACTGTGCAATAGTCGGAGGCGTAATTAAGAATGAAACAGCAAAAATTACTGGAATAACACCCGCACTATTTACCTTAAGCGGTAAATGTGTGTTTTGTGCTCCAGTATAACTACCATTTCCTCCTGTTACACGCTTCGCATATTGAATTGGGATCTTTCTAACAGCCTGTTGAATGAAAATAACACCAACAATAACTGCTAGCACAGCTAGTAAAATCAATGCAACTTTAACGATACTCATGAACAATTGATCTCCGATATTTTGAAACTGTTGCTGATACACTTGAGATATAACACTTGGGATCGCTGCGGCAATACCACCAAAGATAAGGATGGAAATACCATTACCTACACCTTTAGCTGTAATCTGTTCACCTAACCACATTAAAAATGCAGTACCAGCAGTCAGTACCGTAGCAATGTATAAATAAGTGCTCCAACCTGGATTCAAAATTAACTGTCCACCTACCATACCGTTAAAACCGATCGACATACCAAACCCCTGAATAAACGCAAGAACAATTGTAAAATAACGCGTGAATTGCGTTAATTTACGACGGCCCATTTCGCCTTGCTTCGACCATTCCGAAAATTTAGGAACAACATCCATCTGCAATAATTGCACGATGATGGATGCTGTAATATACGGCATGATTCCCATCGCAAAGATGGAGAAGTTTTTCAAGGCGCCACCGCCAAATGTATTTAGGATACCTAAAGCATTTAATTGATCTTGTGCTTTCAGTACGTCTCCATTTGTAAATGGCACTGGGATAAACGTGCCAATCCTGAATACGATTAACATCGCTAAAGTGAATAATATTTTACGTCTTATCTCAGCAACGCGCATAAAGTTGGAGATTGTACGAAACATTAGATCACCTCAACTGATCCGCCAGCTGCTTCAATTGCTTCTTTAGCACTTGAAGAGAACTTGTGCGCTTTAACAGTTAATTTTTTCTCTACAGCTCCGCTTGCAAGAACTTTAACACCGTCGTTTAACTTGCTGATAACGCCAGTTTCCAGCAATAATTCAGGTGTTACTTCTGTACCATCTTCAAAACGATTTAACGTTGATAAGTTTACAATAGCAAACTCTTTACGGTTAATGTTTGTGAAGCCGCGTTTTGGTAAACGACGGAATAATGGAGTTTGACCACCTTCGAAGCCAAGACGAACACCGCCACCAGAACGTGCGTTTTGTCCTTTATGACCTTTACCAGCAGTTTTACCGTTACCAGAACCGATACCACGACCGACACGGTTACGTACTTTACGAGAACCTTCTGCAGGTTTTAATTCATGAAGTTTCATTCCCAGGCACCTCCTTATATTAATGAGTTATCCTTAAGCTTCTTTTACAGTTATAAGGTGAGAAACTTTGTTGATCATACCAAGAATAGCAGGAGTTTCTTCCTTAACTACAGTTGAATTCAACTTTTTAAGACCTAAAGCTTCTACCGTCGCACGTTGATCTTGTGGACGACCAATTACACTACGAGTGAGGGTAATTTCTAACTTTTTCGCCATTTGTTTTCCCTCCTTAACCTAGTAGCTCTTCTACAGATTTACCGCGTAATTTTGCAACATCTTCAGCGCGCTTAAGTTCGCTTAAACCGTTCACAGTAGCGCGAATCATGTTGATTGGTGTGTTAGAACCAAGAGATTTCGAAAGAATATCTTGTACACCAGCTAATTCAAGTACCGCACGAACTGGTCCACCAGCAATAACTCCAGTACCTTCAGCAGCAGGTTTTAAGAATACTTCACCAGCTCCAAAATGACCGTTGATTGTGTGTGGAATTGTCGTACCAACTAATGGTACTGCGATTAAGTTTTTCTTAGCGTCTTCGATAGCTTTGCGAATTGCGTCTGGTACCTCTTGTGCTTTACCAGTACCGAATCCAACATGACCGTTTTTATCGCCAACTACAACTAGTGCAGCAAAGCGGAAACGACGACCACCCTTAACAACTTTCGCGACACGATTTATCGTAACTACACGTTCTTCAAGTTCTAATTTACTTGGGTCAATGCGATGCATCAATTTTCCCTCCTTTGACCATT
The DNA here is from genome assembly GCF_000746925.1 of Bacillus clarus. Lineage (GTDB taxonomy): Bacteria > Bacillota > Bacilli > Bacillales > Bacillaceae_G > Bacillus_A > Bacillus_A clarus. Next base: position 2,466,181 of record NZ_JMQC01000008.1, on the reverse strand, counting down.
AAAATTGTAATCCAGCCTCACGAGCAGCTTCAGCTAGAGCTTTAACACGGCCATGGTATAAGTAACCACCGCGATCAAATACTACTTCTTTAACGCCTTTCTCTACAGCACGCTTAGCAACTGATTCTCCAACTTTCGTAGCAGCTTCAATATTGCTAGTACCGTTAAGAGCAAGGTCTTTATCAAGAGTAGATGCACTTACTAACGTTACACCATTTACATCATCAATAACTTGAGCGTAAATATGTTGGTTAGAACGGAACACATTTAAACGTGGACGTTCTGCAGTACCAGTAAGCTTAGCACGTACACGTGCATGTCTTTTCTTACGAGTCGCATTTTTATCAGCTTTAGTGATCATTCTTGTCACTCCTTTCTCTCACCTAACGGGTTTACTTAGCAGTTTTACCTTCTTTACGACGAACAACTTCGCCTTCGTAACGAATACCTTTGCCTTTATATGGCTCTGGAGCACGTACAGCACGGATGTTAGCAGCGAATTCGCCAACACGTTGCTTGTCGATACCTTTAATTACGATTTTAGTTGGTGCAGGTACTTCAACTTCAAGACCTGCTTCCGGAGTCATTTCTACTGGATGAGAATAACCTACGCTTAATACAAGTTTATCACCTTGTTTTTGAGCACGGTAACCAACACCGACTAATTCAAGTCCGCGTGCGAAACCTGTAGTTACACCTTCAACCATGTTTCCGATTAAAGCACGAGTTGTACCGTGTAATGCACGGTGTTCCTTCTGTTCAGATGGACGCTCAACTGTTAATGTATTTTCTTCAATTTTGATAGACATATCAGCATTGAAAGTACGAGTTAATTCACCTTTAGGGCCTTTTACTGTTACAGTATTGTCTTCTGCAATTGTGATAGTAACACCTGCAGGGATTTCAAGAATCTTTTTACCAATACGAGACATGTGGTCACACCTCCGTTCGTTTAAATATATATTACCAAACGTATGCTACTACTTCTCCACCAGTTTGTAATTGACGAGCGTCTTTGTCCGTCATTACTCCCTTAGATGTAGAAACAAGAGCGATACCTAATCCGTTAAGTACACGTGGTACTTCATCAGCTTTTGCGTAAACGCGTAAGCCAGGTTTACTGATACGTTTTAATCCAGTGATTACACGTTCGTTGTTTGCACCATATTTCAGGAAAATACGAAGGATACCTTGTTTGTTATCCTCGATGTATTCTACATCACGAATGAAACCTTCACGTTTTAAAAGTTCAGCGATCTCTTTTTTGATTTTAGAAGCAGGAACCTCTAATTTCTCATGACGTACCATGTTCGCATTACGGATGCGAGTAAGCATGTCTGCAATTGGATCTGTCATCACCATGTGTTTTACCTCCTTCCCATTTGTGGGTTTTACCAACTAGCTTTTTTAACACCAGGAATTTGACCTTTATATGCAAGTTCACGGAAACAAATACGGCAAAGTTTAAATTTGCGGTATACAGAATGCGGACGACCGCAGCGTTCGCAACGTGTATACTCTTGTACTTTAAACTTAGGAGTACGCTTTTGTTTCGCTATCATAGATTTTTTAGCCACGTTTTCGCCTCCTCTACTTAGCGTTGGCTTCCATTATTTTTGGAATGGCATACCGAATTGTGTTAAAAGTTCACGAGCTTCTTCGTCAGTTTTCGCTGTAGTAACGATTACGATGTCCATACCGCGGACTTTGCTTACTTTATCATAATCGATCTCAGGGAAAATAAGTTGCTCTTTAACACCTAATGTGTAGTTACCACGACCGTCGAATGATTTCTTAGAAACACCACGGAAATCACGCACACGTGGTAAAGAAACTGATACTAATTTGTCGAAGAACTCATACATTTGCTCGCCGCGTAAAGTTACTTTCGCACCGATTGGCATACCTTCACGAAGACGGAAACCAGCGATTGATTTTTTAGCGCGAGTTACAACAGGTTTTTGACCTGCGATTTGTGTTAATTCTTCTACTGCATTGTCTAAAGCTTTTGAGTTAGATACCGCGTCACCAACACCAGTGTTGATTACGATCTTTTCGATTTTCGGTACTTCCATCACAGATTTATAGTTAAACTTGCTCACTAGAGCAGGAGTAATTTCCTTTTGGAACTTCTCTTTAAGGCGATTCAATGAAGTGACCTCCTTTCTTAAGAAAATTATTTATCTAATAATTCACCAGATTTTTTTGCAATACGAACTTTTTTACCATCTTCTACTTTGAAGCCTACGCGAGTAGGTTCGCCTGTTTTCGGATCTAATATCATAACATTAGAAACGTGAATAGGTGCTTCTTTCGTAATAATTCCACCTTGTGGATTTAATTGAGATGGCTTAGAGTGCTTCTTAACGATGTTAACACCCTCAACGATAACACGGTTTTGCTTTGGGAAAGCCACAAGGATAACACCTTGTTTTCCTTTGTCTTTACCAGTGATTACCTGTACTTTATCACCTTTTTTTACATGCATCTTAATTCTGCACCTCCTTAGCAAGGCAATACCTTAAATTATAGAACTTCTGGAGCTAAAGAAACGATCTTCATGAAGTTGCTATCACGTAATTCACGAGCTACTGGTCCGAAGATACGAGTACCACGTGGGCTCTTATCGTCTTTAATGATAACCGCTGCGTTTTCATCAAAGCTAATGTAAGAACCGTCCGGACGACGAGCTCCGCTCTTCGTACGTACCACTACTGCCTTAACAACGTCACCTTTTTTAACAACGCCACCTGGTGTTGCTTGTTTTACCGTAGCAACGATAATATCACCGATGTTAGCATATTTACGACCAGAGCCGCCTAATACTTTAATTGTTAAAAGTTCACGTGCACCAGAGTTGTCAGCAACTTTCAAACGAGATTCTTGTTGGATCATGTTATGAAACCTCCCTTCGGACTAAAAATTCCGATTCGTCTATTTAGATAATAACCGCTTCTTCAACGATTTCAACTAAACGGAAACGCTTAGTAGCAGAAAGCGGGCGAGTTTCCATGATTTTTACGATATCGCCAATTTTTGCTTGGTTTTGCTCATCATGGGCTTTGTACTTTTTAGAATACTTAACACGTTTTCCGTACAAGGAATGAGTTTTGTAAGTTTCAACTAAAACTGTAATCGTTTTGTCCATTTTATCAGACACAACACGACCAGTATAAACTTTGCGTTGGTTACGTTCGCTCACTATGCAAACCTCCCCTCAATTTATCGATTAATTCCGATCTCTCTTTCACGAACTACAGTTTTCATACGAGCAATCGCTTTACGCACTTCACGGATGCGAGTTGGATTCTCTAATTGTCCTGTAGCAAGTTGGAAGCGAAGATTAAACAACTCTTCCTTTAAAGCTTTAACTTTTGTTTCGATTTCGGCAGTGGTTAATTCACGAATATCATTAGTTTTCATTAGATTCACCACCATTTTCTTCACGTTTTACGAATTTACATTTCACTGGTAACTTGTGAGCTGCAAGACGTAATGCTTCGCGTGCTACCTCTTCAGATACACCCGCGATTTCGAACATAATTTTCCCAGGTTTTACTACTGCTACCCAGCCTTCTGGTGCCCCTTTACCGGAACCCATACGTACTTCTAGAGGTTTTGCAGTGTAAGGCTTAGAAGGGAAAATTTTAATCCATACTTTACCGCCACGTTTCATGTAACGAGTCATTGCACGACGAGCAGCTTCGATTTGACGGTTTGTAATCCATGAAGCAGCTTGTGCTTGTAAACCGAATTCACCGAAAGCAATTTCAGTTCCACCTTTTGCACGACCACGCATTTTACCACGATGCTCTCTACGATATTTTACGCGTTTAGGCATTAACATATTATTTTCCTCCTTCCTCAGAAGCTTTCTTTTTTGTAGGAAGGACTTCTCCACGGTAGATCCATACTTTTACGCCTAATTTACCGTATGTTGTATCAGCTTCAACTGCTGCATAGTCAATATCAGCGCGAAGTGTATGAAGTGGAACAGTTCCTTCACTGTAAGATTCTGCACGAGCGATATCAGCTCCGCCAAGACGACCAGAAACCTGTGTTTTAATACCTTTCGCACCTGCACGCATAGCACGTTGAATAACTTGCTTTTGTGCACGACGGAATGATACACGGTTTTCTAATTGACGAGCGATGTTTTCGCCTACTAATTTAGCGTTAAGATCAGCTCTCTTAACTTCTAAAATGTTGATGTGTACACGCTTGCCTGTTAATTGGTTAAGAGCTTTACGAAGTGCTTCAACTTCAGTACCACCTTTACCAATTACCATACCAGGTTTTGCAGTGTGAATTGTAACATTTACACGATTTGCTGCACGTTCGATTTCTACTTTAGCAACAGCAGAATCTTTTAAGCGTACAGTAATGTACTCACGGATTTTGATGTCTTCATGTAATAATGTAGCGTAATCTTTCTCAGCGAACCAACGAGATTCCCAGTCACGGATAACACCGACACGAAGACCAATTGGATTAACCTTTTGACCCATCGATTATCCCTCCTTCTTTTCTGATACCACAACTGTGATGTGGCTTGTGCGTTTGTTAATTTGGCTTGCACGACCCATTGCACGTGGACGGAAACGTTTCAACGTTGGACCTTCGTCAACGAAAACTTTTTCTACAACTAGGTTGTTAATGTCCATTTCATAATTGTGCTCTGCATTTGCGATTGCAGATTTTAAAACTTTTTCTACAACTGGAGAAGCAGTTTTTGGTGTGTGGTTAAGGATAGCAATCGCTTCACCCACTTGCTTACCTCGGATTAAGTCTACTACTAAACGAACTTTACGAGGAGCAATACGAACTGTTCTCGCTACTGCTTTAGCTTGCATTGAAGTGCCTCCTCTCATTATCTTCTAGTTTTCTTATCGTCAGCAAGGTGACCTTTATACGTACGAGTTGGTGCAAATTCACCTAACTTATGGCCAACCATATCCTCAGTGATGTACACAGGTACGTGTTTACGACCATCATATACAGCGATTGTGTGCCCGATGAACTGAGGGAAGATTGTTGAACGGCGAGACCAAGTTTTAACAACTTGTTTTTGCTCAGATGCAACTAATTTTTCCATTTTGTTCATTAAGTGCTCATCGACAAATGGTCCTTTTTTTAAGCTACGAGCCATTTTGGTGCCTCCCTTCGTGATTGGCGTACGGTTCTAGAAATGAACCGTACTACAATCCCATTATTTTTTACGACGACGAACGATAAATTTGTCAGACGCTTTGTTTTTCTTACGAGTCTTGAATCCAAGAGTTGGTTTACCCCATGGAGACATTGGAGACTTACGTCCGATTGGAGAGCGTCCTTCACCACCACCGTGTGGGTGATCAACCGGGTTCATTACAGAACCACGAACTGTTGGGCGCTTACCTAACCAGCGAGAGCGACCTGCTTTACCGATTTTGATAAGTTCGTGTTGTTCGTTACCAACTTGACCGATTGTAGCGCGACAAGCAGATAATACAAGACGTACTTCACCAGAAGTTAAACGTACAAGTACGTATTTACCTTCTTTACCAAGTACTTGAGCAGATGTACCAGCAGAACGAACTAATTGTCCGCCACGACCAGGCTTAAGCTCAATGTTATGAACAACAGTACCTACTGGAATGTTAATTAATGGTAATGCGTTACCGATTTTGATGTCAGCTTCTGGGCCAGACATAACTTCCATACCTACTTCTAAAGTTTTAGGAGCAAGAATGTAACGTTTTTCACCGTCAACGTAGTTAATTAATGCGATATTCGCAGAGCGGTTTGGATCGTATTCGATCGTAGCAACGCGTCCTGGAATTCCATCTTTGTTACGCTTAAAGTCGATGATACGGTATTGACGCTTATGTCCGCCACCTTGATGACGTACAGTAATTTTACCTTGGTTATTACGACCAGCCTTCTTGCTTAAAGGAGCAAGTAAAGACTTTTCGGGTCTGTCAGTCGTGATTTCAGCGAAATCATTCGTAGTCATGTTACGACGACCGTTAGTAGTTGGATTATACTTTTTAATTCCCATCTCAATTTCCCTCCTTCTTTAGTAAGAATTAAACGCCTTGGAAGATTTCGATTTCTTTGCTGTCAGCAGTTAGCTTAACGATTGCTTTACGACGACGGCTAGTAAAACCAGCGTGACGACCAACGCGTTTTGCTTTCGGCTTGTAGTTCATGATGTTCACTTTTTCTACTTTAACACCAAAAATCGCTTCTAGAGCATCTTTAACTTCTGTTTTATTAGATTTAACGTCCACATCGAACGTGTATTTTTTTTCAGCCATCATTTCCATAGAACGTTCAGTGATAACTGGGCGCTTAATGATATCACGAGGATCTCTCATTATGCAAGCACCTCCTCTACTTTTTCCACTGCCGCTTTTGTCATGATTAGCTTATCATGATGAAGCACGTCTAAAACGTTTACGCCATCAGCAGTGATTACTGTTACTCCAGGGATATTGCGAGCAGATAACTCTACAGATTCGTTTGCATCAGCAGTTACGATAAGAGCTTTCTTCTCAACAGTTAATCCTTTAAGTACTGCTACCATGTCTTTTGTTTTTGGTGCATTTAACACTAGGTCTTCAAGAACTACAATGTTGTTCTCAACTACTTTAGTAGCTAATGCAGATTTGATTGCTAAACGACGAACTTTCTTAGGAAGTTTGTACGCATAGCTTCTTGGTGTAGGTCCGAATACCGTACCACCACCACGCCATTGAGGAGAGCGGATAGAACCTTGACGAGCACGTCCAGTTCCTTTTTGACGCCATGGTTTACGACCACCACCGCGAACTTCAGAGCGAGTTTTTACTTTGTGTGTACCTTGACGTAAAGATGCACGTTGCATCATTACAGCTTCGAAAAGTACAGCTTCATTTGGTTCGATACCGAAAATAGCTTCAGCTAATTCGATTTCACCAACCTGTGAACCAGTTTGGTTATATACAGTAACTTTTGGCATTGGAATTCCTCCTTCCTATTGTGAATTATTTGCTAACCTTCACAGCGCCTTGAACAACTACAAGAGATTTCTTAGCACCTGGAACGTTACCTTTTACTAGTAATAAGTTGCGCTCAGTGTCAACTTGAACGATTTCTAAGTTTTGGATAGTAACTTGGTCTCCACCCATACGTCCAGCAAGTTTTTTACCTTTGAATACACGGTTCGGAGCAACTGGGCCCATTGAACCTGGACGACGGTGATAGCGAGAACCATGAGACATAGGTCCGCGAGATTGTCCGTGGCGTTTAATTACACCTTGGAAACCTTTACCTTTAGAAATTCCTGTTACGTCAACGATTTCACCTGCAGCGAAAACATCAACTTTTACCTCTTGACCAACCTCTAATCCGTCCACGTCTGCATCGCGGATTTCGCGAATGAAGCGCTTAGGAGTTGTAGATGCTTTAGCAGTGTGGCCTTGTTCAGGCTTGTTAGTTAACTTTTCACGTTTATCTTCGAATCCAAACTGAATTGCGTTGTAGCCATCAGTTTCTGTTGTTTTCTTTTGAAGAACAACGTTTGGATTAGCAGCGATTACCGTTACTGGGATTAGCTCACCATTTTCAGCAAATACTTGAGTCATACCGATCTTTCTTCCTAAGATTCCTTTGGTCATGAGTTACACCTCCTACATTTTTAAGTTATATGAATTATAGTTTGATTTCGATATCTACACCAGATGGTAAGTCTAAACGCATTAATGAATCTACTGTTTGCGGAGTAGGACTCACGATGTCGATTAGACGTTTGTGCGTGCGCATTTCGAATTGCTCACGAGAATCTTTGTACTTATGAACAGCACGAAGAATTGTGTAAACAGTCTTTTCAGTTGGTAATGGGATCGGACCAGAAACTGTTGCCCCAGAACGCTTAGCTGTTTCTACAATTTTCTCAGCTGACTGATCAAGAATACGGTGATCGTAAGCTTTTAAACGGATACGAATTTTTTCTTTTGCCATTATTTTCCCTCCTTCGTTCGCCTATTTCTAAAATAGACCTTCTCCATGGAAATTTCCCCACACCATGCCATGGCAAAGCGGCCGGGTGTGTCAGCAACCTTCCACTTCATCGCAGTCAAAGACCAACATTGTCTATTATACAATGTTATTCGTCTAGATGCAAGCATCTTTTTGTTTGCATCTGCTTTTCTCTACTTTTGCTATTATACATGGCACTTTAAAGAATTTCAAGTTTTCATCTAACAGAATTCTTTTTACAGTTTTTGGATTTAGGGTTTTTTAAGTTCATATTATTATAGAAGAAACTCGTCAAAACATAAAAAGAGGATCTTATCTATTATATAAACACAAACAAAAACCCAAGGGAAAATCCCTTGGGTTTTATATATCAGTTAAGATTACTCAACGATAGTTGCAACTACACCGTAACCTACTGTACGTCCACCTTCACGAATAGAGAATTTTGTTCCCTCTTCGATAGCGATTGGAGCGATAAGTTCGATAGTCATTTCGATGTTGTCACCAGGCATTACCATTTCAGTACCTTCTGGTAATTGGATGATACCAGTTACGTCAGTTGTACGGAAGTAGAACTGAGGACGGTAGTTAGCGAAGAATGGAGTGTGACGTCCACCTTCTTCTTTAGATAATACGAAAACTTCAGCTTTGAATTTAGCGTGAGCTTTTACAGAACCGCTTTTCGCAAGTACTTGTCCACGTTGGATGTCTTCACGAGCAACCCCACGAAGTAGAGCACCGATGTTGTCTCCAGCTTGAGCTTGGTCAAGAAGTTTACGGAACATTTCTACACCAGTTACAGTTGTAGAAGCATTTTCTTCAGCAAGACCGATGATTTCTACTACGTCACCAACTTTAACGATACCGCGCTCAACACGACCAGTTGCAACTGTACCACGACCTGTGATAGAGAATACATCCTCGATAGGCATTAAGAATGGTTTGTCAGTTTCACGTTCTGGAGTTGGGATGTAAGCATCAACTTCAGTCATTAATTCGATGATTTTTTCTTCCCACTCAGCTTCTCCTTGAAGAGCTTTAAGAGCAGAACCTTTAATTACAGGAATGTCGTCGCCTGGGAATCCGTATTCAGATAATAGGTCGCGAACTTCCATTTCTACTAATTCTAATAATTCTTCGTCGTCTACCATGTCGCATTTGTTTAAGAATACAACGATGTAAGGAACACCTACTTGACGAGAAAGAAGGATGTGCTCACGTGTTTGAGGCATTGGGCCATCAGCAGCAGATACTACTAAGATACCGCCGTCCATTTGAGCAGCACCAGTGATCATGTTTTTAACATAGTCAGCGTGACCTGGGCAGTCAACGTGTGCATAGTGACGAGTTTCAGTTTCGTACTCAACGTGTGCAGTTGAGATTGTGATTCCGCGCTCTCTTTCTTCTGGAGCAGCGTCGATTTGATCGTATCCGCGTGCTTCAGCACCACCAGCTTTTGCAAGAACTGTAGTGATCGCAGCAGTTAATGTAGTTTTACCATGGTCAACGTGGCCGATTGTACCGATGTTAACATGGGGTTTAGAACGTTCGAATTTAGCTTTAGCCATTCTAAATTCCTCCTTAGTTTATATAGGTTATTTTATATTTAGACTAGAAAGTGAAACTTAAGCTTCACTTTCTAAGCTTACATAAGTAGTTATACTTGAACAATCGATAAAAATCAATTATTCACCTTTATTTTTTTTGATAATTTCTTCTGAAACAGACTTCGGTACTTCTTCATAATGATCAAATGTCATTGAGAATGTTCCGCGTCCTTGAGTGTTAGAACGTAATGACGTTGCATAACCGAACATTTCAGAAAGTGGAACCATAGCGCGAACAACTTGAGCGTTACCGCGAGCTTCCATACCTTCTACACGTCCACGACGAGATGTTACGTCACCCATAATGTCACCCATGTACTCTTCAGGAATTACAACTTCAACTTTCATCATTGGCTCAAGAATTACTGGGTTACATTTAGAAACCGCAGCTTTAAGCGCCATAGATGCAGCGATTTTGAACGCCATCTCAGAGGAGTCAACATCATGGTAAGATCCGTCAACTAATGCAGCTTTAATGTCAACTAGTGGATAACCAGCTAGTACACCATTTTTAAGTGCATCTTCAAGACCTGCTCCAACAGCTGGGATGTATTCACGTGGAACTACACCACCGACGATCTTGTTTTCGAATTCGAATCCTTTACCTTCTTCATTAGGTTCAAACTCAATCCAAACGTGACCGAATTGTCCACGACCACCAGATTGACGAGCGAACTTACCTTCAACTTTCGCAGCAGCGCGGAAAGTCTCACGGTATGCTACCTGAGGAGCACCAACGTTTGCTTCCACTTTGAACTCACGGCGCATACGGTCAACGATGATATCAAGGTGAAGTTCACCCATACCAGCGATGATTGTTTGGCCAGTTTCTTGGTCAGTGTGAGCACGGAATGTTGGATCTTCTTCAGAAAGCTTAGATAATGCTGTACCCATTTTATCTTGGTCAGCTTTAGATTTTGGTTCGATAGCTACAGAGATAACTGGCTCTGGGAATTCCATAGACTCAAGGATAACAAGGCTCTTCTCGTCACAAAGAGTATCACCAGTAGTAGTATCTTTTAAACCTACAGCAGCAGCGATATCACCAGCATAAACTGTTGAAATCTCTTCACGGCTGTTAGCGTGCATTTGTAGGATACGTCCTACACGCTCACGCTTACCTTTAGTTGAGTTTTTCACGTATGATCCAGAGTTTAACACACCAGAGTACACACGGAAGAACGTTAACTTACCAACATAAGGGTCAGTCATGATTTTGAATGCTAAAGCTGCAAATGGTTCTTCATCGCTAGACTTACGTTCTACTTCTTCATCTGTATCCGGAAGAATACCTTTAATAGCAGGTACATCTAATGGAGATGGTAAGTAGTCAATAACTGCATCTAACAGAATTTGAACACCTTTGTTTTTGAATGCAGAACCACAGATTACTGGGAAGAATTCTACAGAAGTTGTAGCCTTACGGATACCAGCTTTAAGCTCTTCTACAGTGATTTCTTCACCTTCTAGGTACTTCATCATCATTTCTTCATCAAGCTCAGCTACCGCTTCAATAAGTTTTCCACGGTATTCTTCAGCTAATTCTTTATGCTCTTCAGGAATTTCAACACGCTCGATGTCTGTTCCTAAATCGTTACCGTACATGTAAGCACACTCTTCAACAAGGTCAATGATACCATTGAACTCATCTTCAGCACCGATTGGTAACTGAATTGGATGCGCGTTTGCTTGTAAACGATCGTGGATTGTTCCTACAGAGTATAAGAAATCTGCACCGATCTTATCCATTTTGTTAACGAATACGATACGAGGTACGCCGTAAGTAGTAGCCTGACGCCAAACAGTTTCTGTTTGTGGTTCTACACCAGATTGTGCATCAAGTACTGCTACTGCGCCATCAAGTACGCGTAAAGAACGTTCTACTTCTACTGTGAAGTCTACGTGTCCTGGAGTGTCAATGATGTTTACACGGTGACCTTTCCATTGAGCTGTAGTTGCAGCAGAAGTAATTGTGATACCACGCTCTTGCTCTTGCTCCATCCAGTCCATCTGAGATGCACCTTCGTGAGTTTCACCGATTTTATGAATACGACCTGTGTAGTACAGGATACGCTCAGTTGCTGTTGTTTTACCAGCATCGATGTGAGCCATGATACCAATATTACGAGTGTTTTCTAAAGAGAACTCTCTTGCCATTTGGTGTCTTGCTCCTTCCATATATGGATTGGATTATTTTATTTTAAGTAGCAAAAAAGCCACTTTATATTGTTACATATGCCAGTGTCCAGTACCCTCATTATGTAAAACGAGCGCCCAACGAAAGGGAGAGGCATTCTCCCTCTCCACACTTCCATAAGCGACAAATAAAGCGGTTTATGCTTACATTTATTTTACGTTGAATCCTACCAACGGTAATGAGCAAATGCTTTGTTAGCTTCTGCCATTTTATGAGTGTCTTCACGTTTCTTAACAGATGCACCAGCGTTGTTAGCTGCATCTAAGATTTCGTAAGCTAGACGCTCTTCCATAGTTTTTTCACCACGAAGACGAGCATAGTTTACTAACCAGCGAAGACCTAAAGTTGTACGGCGTTCTGGACGAACCTCAACTGGAACTTGGTAGTTAGCACCACCAACACGACGAGCGCGTACTTCAAGAACAGGCATGATGTTCTTAAGAGCTTGTTCGAATACTTCCATAGGTTCTTTATCTGAACGTTCACGAACGATATCGAAAGCGTTATAAAGAATTGTTTGAGATTTACCTTTTTTACCGTCAACCATCATTTTGTTGATTAGGCGTGTTACAAGCTTAGAATTGTACATTGGATCTGGTAACACGTCACGTTTCGCAACAGGTCCTTTACGAGGCATATTGAGTTCCTCCTTTCATTTTAAGTTTATTATTTTTTAGCAGGTTTTGGTCGCTTAGTACCATATTTAGAACGTCCTTGCATACGTTTGTCAACACCAGCTGTATCAAGCGCACCACGAACGATGTGGTAACGTACCCCTGGTAAATCCTTTACACGACCACCGCGAATTAATACTACGCTATGCTCTTGTAGGTTATGACCGATACCTGGGATGTAAGCTGTAACCTCGATACCATTTGTTAAACGTACACGAGCGTATTTACGTAACGCTGAGTTCGGTTTCTTTGGAGTCATTGTACCAACACGAGTACATACACCACGTTTTTGAGGTGCAGAGATATCAGTTGATTTTTTCTTTAAAGAGTTGAAACCTTTGTTTAACGCAGGTGATTTAGATTTCCATACTTTATCAGTACGACCATTTCTCACTAATTGGTTAATAGTAGGCATTTGATTTATCCTCCCTTCGCATGTTTGTATGACCACATATCCAGGTGGTTCATTATTAGTTGAAAACAAAGTTTTTGCAAGGGAGAGCAAATGCTCTCTCCTCACAAAAACAGTTTTAACTTATTATTCCTATTGCTGAAGCTCCCACTTGAATCCCCGAAGCTTTACCAAGCTTACGAACTGATTCAACCTTTGTTATGGGTACGTTATATTGCAATGCAGTACGAGTAATAACATGGGTTAACCGCATGTCAGCATCTTCTGCAATGACAACTTCTTTAACTGTACCATCTTTGATTGCTTCCAATGTTCGTTTATGACCAACGACTACATTTTCAGCAGTTGACACTTTTTGATAAGACATATAAATATCCTCCAAAGCATCGTTCAGGAGCAACCTTGCTTATAGTAACATTTTGACTCATATAATGTCAACTAGGATTATCTGTTTTTATACAAAATTTACGACGGAAAATTTTACTGTTCCACATAAACTTCATCGTTTTCTACATTCATGTCATCTTGTGTTGTTTTCACAAGATCCACTTTGCGATAACGATTCATACCTGTTCCAGCAGGAACAAGTTTACCGATAATAACATTCTCTTTCAATCCTAGAAGCTCATCACGTTTACCTTTAATTGCTGCATCTGTAAGAACACGAGTTGTTTCTTGGAATGATGCTGCAGATAAGAATGAATCTGTTTCAAGTGAAGCTTTTGTAATACCAAGAAGAACTGGTCTAGCCGTTGCTGGTTGTTTACCTGATAGTAACACCTTCGCATTCGCATCAGTAAACTGATGGATGTCTAGTAATGTTCCTGGTAATACATCTGTTTCACCTGCATCGCTTACGCGAACTTTACGAAGCATTTGACGAACCATTACTTCTACGTGCTTATCGCCAATTTCTACCCCTTGCATACGGTATACTTTTTGAACTTCACGTAGTAAGTATTCTTGAACTGCTGTAATATCAGTTACTTTTAATAATTCTTTCGGATCAATAGAACCTTCTGTTAACTCTTTTCCGTGACCAATAGACTGTCCTAGAGTTACTTTCAGACGAGCACCATAAGGAATCGCATACGTACGAGCTTCAACTTCACCCTGTACAACTACTTCTTGACGATCTTTAACATCGTTGATCGCCGCGATAACACCGTCGATTTCACTAATAACTGCCTGACCTTTTGGATTACGAGCTTCGAAGATCTCTTGGATACGAGGTAAACCTTGTGTGATATCATCTCCGGCAACCCCACCTGTATGGAACGTACGCATCGTTAACTGTGTACCTGGCTCACCGATAGATTGAGCTGCGATAATACCTACCGCTTCCCCTACTTCTACGTCTGTACCAGTTGCTAAGTTACGACCGTAACACTTCTTACATACACCATGGCGAGTATTACATGTAAACGCTGAACGAATGTTTACAGTTTCAACACCCGAATTTTCAACGATATGAGCGATATCTTCAGTAATTAATTGGTTTTCTCCAACTAATACTTCACCTGTTTCAGGATGTTTTACAGTTTTTCGTGCAAAACGTCCAACAAGACGATCATATAATGACTCGATAACTTCATTACCCTCTTTAATCGCACCAATTAATAAACCACGATCTGTTCCACAGTCATCTTCACGAACAATTACATCTTGTGCAACATCTACAAGACGACGTGTTAAGTAACCAGAATCGGCAGTTTTAAGTGCTGTATCGGCAAGACCTTTACGCGCACCATGCGTAGAGATGAAGTACTCAAGTACTGTTAAACCTTCACGGAAACTTGATTTGATCGGAAGTTCGATGATACGACCAGATGGGTTGGCCATCAGACCACGCATACCAGCAAGCTGAGTAAAGTTCGATGCGTTACCACGGGCACCGGAATCACTCATCATGAAGATTGGATTGCGTTTATTCAAGGATTTCATCAGTTTCCCTTGGATAACATCTTTCGCATTACTCCAAATAGAGATAACACGATCGTAACGTTCTTCTTCCGTGATTAAACCGCGACGGAATTGTTTAATTACATTATCTACTTTTGCTTGTGCTTCGTGGAGAATTTCATCTTTTTCACCTAATACAAGAATATCTGCTACCCCAACTGTAATACCAGCTTTTGTAGAATATTTAAATCCTAAGTTTTTCATGCGATCAAGCATACGAGACGTTTCTGTAATTTGGAAACGTTTGAACACTTCTGCAATGATATTTCCAAGGATTTTCTTGCTAAATGGCGCCACTTCTTCGCGACTCGCAATAATCTCTTTAATGTTCGCACCTTTTTCAACGAAATACTCCGCTGGAGTTTCTTTTTCAAGGTTTGAATTTGTTGGTTCGTTAATATAAGGGAACGACTCTGGTAAGATTTCGTTAAATATTAATTTACCAACTGTTGTTAATAGAAGCTTACTCTTTTGCTCTTCAGTAAATGTTGCATTATTTACCGAACTTGCAGCAACTGCAACACGTGTGTGCAGATGTACATATCCATTTTGGTATGCAAGTAATGCTTCGTTTGCATCTTTGAAGACCATACCTTCACCGATTGCACCCTCACGCTCAAGTGTTAAGTAATAGTTACCTAATACCATATCCTGAGATGGAGTAACAACTGGTTTTCCGTCTTTCGGGTTCAAGATGTTTTGTGCCGCTAACATAAGAAGACGCGCTTCTGCTTGTGCCTCTGATGATAACGGAACGTGAACCGCCATTTGGTCACCGTCAAAGTCCGCGTTGTATGCAGTACATACAAGTGGGTGAAGACGAATTGCACGACCTTCTACTAATGTAGGTTCAAATGCCTGGATACCAAGACGGTGAAGTGTTGGCGCGCGGTTTAGAAGTACTGGATGCTCTTTAATCACAGATTCTAAAACGTCCCAAACTTCAGGTTGTACACGCTCGATTTTACGTTTCGCACTCTTAATGTTGTGTGCTAATCCTTTTTCAACTAACTCTTTCATAACGAAAGGTTTGAACAATTCAAGCGCCATCTCTTTCGGTAATCCACATTGGTACATCTTTAAGTTCGGTCCTACAACGATTACAGAACGGCCAGAGTAGTCAACACGTTTACCTAATAAGTTTTGACGGAAACGTCCTTGTTTACCTTTAAGCATGTGAGATAGTGATTTCAATGGACGGTTACCTGGTCCAGTAACTGGACGGCCACGACGACCATTATCGATTAATGCGTCTACAGCTTCTTGTAACATACGTTTTTCGTTTTGAACGATGATGCTTGGTGCACCTAAGTCCAATAGACGTTTTAAACGATTATTACGGTTAATTACACGACGGTATAAGTCGTTTAAGTCAGAAGTAGCAAAACGTCCACCATCTAACTGTACCATTGGGCGTAGTTCTGGTGGGATAACTGGAAGAACATCTAAGATCATCCAAGACGGTTCATTTCCAGAGTTACGGAATGCTTCTAATACTTCTAGACGTTTAATAGCACGAGTACGGCGTTGTCCTTGTGCTGTTTTTAATTCTTCTTTTAAGAAGTCTACTTCTTTATCTAAATCGATGTCTTGTAGTAGCTTCTTAATTGCTTCTGCGCCCATAGCAGCTTGGAATGTGCTACCATATCGATCACGATATGCACGGTATTCTTTTTCAGAAAGTAATTGCTTCTTATCAAGTGGTGTATCTCCACTTTCTGTTACAACATAAGAAGCGAAATAAATTACTTCTTCAAGCGCGCGAGGGGACATGTCTAAGACAAGTCCCATGCGGCTCGGGATACCTTTGAAATACCAAATATGAGATACAGGAGCAGCTAATTCAATATGGCCCATACGTTCACGACGAACTTTCGCACGCGTTACTTCAACGCCACATCGATCACAAACTACACCTTTATAACGTACACGTTTATATTTTCCGCAGTGACATTCCCAGTCCTTTTGTGGTCCGAAAATACGCTCACAGAACAAGCCATCTTTTTCAGGCTTTAACGTACGATAGTTAATTGTTTCTGGTTTCTTAACTTCACCGTATGACCAAGAACGAATCTTGTCAGGTGAAGCAAGTCCAATCTTCATATATTCAAAGTTATTTACATCTATCAAGGGGCCTACCTCCCTTTTAGTCTACAGGTTATCCCAATTATTCCTTAGTTGTCTCAACTTCGATATTCAATTTGTCCGCTGATTGATGATCATCATCATCTTCCGTATCACGCATCTCAATTTCTGTATCGTCGCTAGACATCATTTTAACGTCCATACCTAAACTTTGCAGTTCTTTAATCAATACTTTGAATGATTCTGGAACGCCTGGTTCTGGAACATTTTCGCCTTTAACAATTGCTTCGTACGTCTTAACACGTCCAACAACGTCATCAGACTTCACTGTTAAGATTTCTTGAAGAGTATAAGCGGCACCGTAAGCTTCAAGTGCCCAAACCTCCATCTCACCGAAACGCTGTCCACCGAACTGAGCTTTACCTCCAAGAGGTTGCTGCGTTACAAGTGAGTATGGTCCAGTAGAACGAGCATGAAGTTTATCGTCAACCATGTGCGCAAGTTTGATCATGTACATGACACCAACAGATACGCGGTTGTCGAATGGTTCACCAGTACGTCCGTCATACAGGATTGTTTTTGCATCATTTGCCATACCAGCTTCTTCAATTGTACCCCATACATCTTCCTCACGAGCACCGTCGAATACTGGCGTTGCAACATGGATACCAAGGTATCTTGCTGCCATACCAAGGTGAAGCTCTAACACCTGACCGATATTCATACGAGATGGTACCCCTAATGGGTTTAACATGATATCGATTGGTGTGCCATCTGGCAAGTAAGGCATATCTTCTTCCGGTAAGATACGGGAGATAACACCTTTGTTACCGTGACGACCGGCCATTTTGTCACCTTCAGAAATTTTACGTTTTTGAACGATATATGCACGTACAAGTTGGTTCACGCCTGGTGGCAATTCGTCGCCATCTTCACGGTTGAATACTTTTACGTCTAAGATAATACCGCCACCACCGTGTGGTACACGTAGTGATGTATCACGTACTTCACGTGCCTTTTCTCCGAAGATTGCATGTAATAGACGTTCTTCTGCCGTTAATTCTGTTACACCTTTAGGTGTTACTTTACCAACAAGTAGATCGCCATCTTTTACTTCTGCACCGACGCGAATAATACCGCGTTCGTCAAGGTTGCGAAGTGCATCTTCCCCAACGTTCGGAATGTCACGTGTAATTTCTTCTGGTCCAAGCTTCGTATCACGAGCTTCTGATTCATATTCTTCAATATGAATAGAAGTGTACACATCATCTTTTACAAGGCGCTCACTCATGATGATCGCATCCTCGTAGTTATAACCGTCCCATGTCATAAAGCCAACAAGCACGTTACGTCCAAGTGCAAGTTCACCTTTCTCCATAGAAGGACCATCCGCAAGGATTTCACCTTTTACAACTTGGTCACCAACACTTACAATTGGACGTTGGTTGTAACAAGTTCCTTGGTTAGAACGGATGAATTTCAACATTTTATAGCGATCTAAGTCGCCTTTTACTGTTTGACCGTCAACTTCTACATAGCGACGTACCCAAACTTCACGTGCTTCTACGCGTTCAACAACACCAGGGTGTTTACAGATTACTGCAGCACCTGAATCTTTTGCTGATACGTACTCCATACCTGTACCTACAATCGGAGATTCCGGATTCATTAACGGAACCGCCTGACGTTGCATGTTCGCTCCCATAAGTGCGCGGTTGGAGTCATCGTTTTCTAAGAACGGAATACAAGCTGTCGCTGCCGACACTACTTGTTTTGGAGATACATCCATGTAGTCGATACGTTCTTTATTTGTGACAATGTTTTCACCACGGAAACGAGCTACGATATCTTCATTCAGGAATTCTCCTTCAGCAGATAATTTCATATTCGCTTGGGCTACAACATAGTTATCTTCTTCGTCTGCTGTTAAATAATCAACATGCCCTGTTACAAGACCAGTTTCTGGGTCAACACGACGGTATGGTGTTTCAATGAAACCAAACTCATTTACTTTCGCGAATGAAGATAATGAGTTGATCAAACCGATGTTTGGTCCCTCTGGCGTTTCAATCGGACACATACGACCATAGTGAGAGTAGTGAACGTCACGCACTTCAAAGCCTGCGCGCTCACGCGTTAAACCACCAGGTCCTAATGCAGATAGTCTTCGTTTGTGAGTCAACTCCGCTAATGGGTTTGTTTGATCCATGAACTGAGATAACTGAGAACTTCCGAAGAACTCTTTAATAGATGCAATAACCGGACGAATGTTAATTAACGCTTGCGGCGTAATTGCATTTGTATCTTGAATCGACATTCTCTCACGAACAACACGTTCCATACGAGAAAGACCGATACGGAATTGGTTTTGTAGTAACTCTCCTACAGAACGCAGACGACGGTTTCCTAAATGGTCAATATCATCTGTATCCCCTACTTTGTATAGTAAGTTGAAGAAGTAACTAATAGAAGCAAGAATATCACCTGGTGTGATGTGTTTTACATCACGAGTAATATTTGCATTCCCAATTACGTTGATAGAACGTTCGCCTTCTGATTCTGGAGCATAAATCTTAATAGATTGCAGCTCAACATCGCCTTCTACCACTCCACCCATTGGCTTCGCTGTTTTGAATCCAATGTTTTTCTCTAAGTAAGGTAAAATGCGATCCAGTGTACGACGATCTAAGACTGTTCCTTCTGCCGCTAAAATTTCACCAGTTTCTGAATCCACTAATGTTTCAGCTAAACGTTGGTTAAACAATCTGTTTTTAATGTGTAACTTTTTGTTGATCTTGTAGCGACCTACGTTTGCTAAATCGTAGCGCTTTGGATCGAAGAAACGAGACACAAGTAAGCTCTTTGCATTTTCTACTGTCGGTGGTTCACCTGGACGTAGACGCTCATAAATTTCAAGCAATGCTTTTTCTGTGCTATCTGTGTTGTCTTTTTCTAATGTGTTACTTAAGTATTCGTTATCACCTAAAAGCTCGGTGATTTCTTGATCAGAGCCAAACCCTAATGCGCGTAACAAAACAGTTACAGGAAGTTTACGCGTACGGTCAATACGCACATATACAACATCCTTAGCATCTGTTTCATACTCTAACCAAGCTCCGCGGTTTGGAATTACAGTAGCAGTAAAACCACGTTTTCCGTTTTTATCCACTTTGCCACTATAGTATACGCTTGGAGAGCGAACTAACTGGGAAACGATAACACGTTCTGCACCGTTAATTACGAATGTTCCAGTCTCTGTCATGAGTGGGAAATCTCCCATGAACACATCTTGTTCTTTTACTTCACCAGTTTCCTTGTTGATTAGACGCACTTTTACACGAAGTGGTGCTGCATACGTCACATCACGCTCTTTGCATTCTTCTACAGAGTATTTAGGTTCACCTAAGCTGTAGTCGATAAATTCAAGCGATAGATTTCCCGTAAAGTCTTCAATCGGAGAAATGTCTTGGAACATTTCTCGCAAACCCTCATCAAGAAACCACTGATAAGAAGAGGTTTGAATTTCGATAAGATTTGGTAACTCTAATACTTCACTAATACGGGCATAACTTCTTCGTTGGCGGTGGCGTCCGTATTGAACTAGTTGACCTGTCAACTGCTTCACCCCTCAAATCATGAGTATTATAAATGCACAAAAAAAATTGTGCAAAATCACAAATAAATACAGCTACTGCTAGTAGAGTAGCTTTTTCCCTTAAAGATAGATACGTTGAGTCTTTCTACCTGCTCAAAAAAGAAAAATGGCTTCTATAAGAAAACCATCATTCTGTTTCATAATCTGCTGATTTTACTATCTTTTCCAAGAGAAACAAAAATATACATCTTTCTCAACGCAGAAAATCATATATTGGCATTGTATAATGTTAACATAGCCAAAAATAACCGTCAACGTTTTTTTGATTTTATGATATAATATCCTTTTTTCTTTTCTACAACTTCGACTTCAGAAAATGTTTCCTCTAGTTTATTCAACGCAGATGGTGCACCTTGTTTCTTTTGAATGACAATCCAAAGCTCCCCACCCGGAACTAAATGATCAACAGCTTTTTCTAAAATCTCATGCACGATATGTTTACCAGCACGAATTGGAGGATTAGATAGAATAGCAGCATACTTGCCATCTACATTTTCATAGACGCTACTTTGAAAAATACGTATATTCTCGATTCTGTTATTAGCGGCGTTTTCTTTCGCAAGCCCAAGCGCCCTTTCATTCACATCCACCATGTGAATTTCACGGTCTTGAAACTCTTTCGCTAATGACAAACCTATAGGACCGTATCCGCAACCTACGTCTAATATATCACCTTTAATATCTGGCATTTGAAACGCTTCAATTAAAAGACGGGAACCAAAGTCCACCTCGTTTTTCGAAAACACCCCATGATCAGATAAAAAAACAAATCGAGATCCGCGCAACGTATATTCCCATCGCTTACGATCACTTTTGCTAGAAGGGTCATTAGAAAAATAATGGTCTGCCATATGGCCACCCCTTTTCTTTACAGTTAAAAAAAAAGCTCGCATGAGAGCGAGCTTTTTTTAAAGCATCAAAAGTTAATTACTTAACTTCTACAGCAGCGCCAACTTCTTCAAGTTTAGCTTTGATTTCTTCAGCTTCTTCTTTAGCAGCAGCTTCTTTGATTACTTTTGGAGTGTTGTCAACTAATTCTTTAGCTTCTTTTAAGCCAAGACCAGTGATTTCACGAACAACTTTGATAACTTTGATTTTTTGTGCACCAGCGCTAGTTAGTTCCACATCAAATTCAGTTTTCTCAGCAGCAGCTTCACCAGCGCCACCAGCTACAGCTACAGGAGCAGCAGCAGTTACGCCGAATTCTTCCTCGATAGCTTTTACTAAGTCGTTAAGTTCTAATACAGTCATAGATTTAACTGCTTCAATGATTTGTTCTTTAGTCATTGTAAATATCCTCCCTTAAATAGGTTTGTATTGTTTTATAGATAACACGTAATTATCTTTTAAAAAATTAAGCGCCTTGCTCTTCCTTTTGTTCTGCAACTGCTTTAGTAGCAAGTGCAAGGTTACGGATTGGAGCTTGAAGAACGCTAAGAAGCATAGAAAGTAAGCCTTCACGTGATGGAAGAGTAGCGATTGCTTTAACCTCATCAAGTGTTACAAGTTTACCTTCGATTACGCCAGCTTTAATTTCTAAAGCTTCATGATCTTTAGCGAAGTCGTTTAATACTTTTGCAGGAGCAACTACATCCTCGTTACTGAACGCGATTGCGTTTGGTCCTGTTAAGAATTCGTTTAACTCAGCCATTTCAACAGACTCTGCAGCACGACGAGTTAAAGAGTTTTTGTAAACTTTGAACTCAACGCCAGCTTCACGTAAGTTTTTACGTAATTCTGTTGCTTCAGATACTGTTAAACCACGGTAGTCAACAATGATTGTAGATTTACTTTCGCGAAGTTTTTCAGCGATTTCAGTTACAACTTGTTGTTTAGTTTCGATTGCTTTGCTCATGTTATTACACCTCCTGTAGATTATATAGAAGATGTACCGAAAGTGCACTAAAAACCTCCATGCCCAACTTGTAGACATGGAGGCATATAGTCACAGAAAAAAGATTCCGCTTCGTATATTAACACCTAGGTAGGAAATTAAGTCAAATTGACACCTACTGTCTACGGTACACTATTTAAATTCACAACATAAATGATTATATTAAAACTTCTTTATGAAGTCAACTTCCAATTTTTACGCGATTGTAGAAACATCTACACGTACGCCAGGTCCCATTGTAGAAGCAACAGTTACGTTCTTCATGTAAGTACCTTTTGCAGCAGCTGGCTTAGCTTTTACTAGCGTGTCAGCAATTGTTTTGAAGTTTTCTACTAGTTTAGCATCTTCGAAAGATACTTTACCGATTGGAACGTGGATGTTACCAGCTTTATCAACGCGGTATTCAACTTTACCAGCTTTGATTTCGTTAACAGCTTTAGTTACATCGAAAGTAACTGTTCCAGTTTTAGGGTTTGGCATTAAACCTTTAGGTCCTAATACGCGACCAAGTTTACCAACTTCACCCATCATGTCAGGAGTTGCTACTACTACATCGAAATCGAACCAACCTTGTTGGATTTTACCGATGTAATCAGTATCGCCTACGAATTCAGCACCAGCAGCTTCAGCTTCTTTTGCTTTTTCGCCTTTAGCGAATACTAACACACGTTGTACTTTACCAGTACCGTGTGGAAGAACAACTGCACCACGAATTTGTTGGTCAGCTTTCTTAGGATCAACACCTAAACGGAATGCAGCTTCTACAGTTGCATCAAATTTAGCTGTGTTTGTTTTCTTTACTAATTCTACTGCTTCTGTTGCAGAGTAAGCAGCTGCACGATCAACAAGCTTCGCAGCTTCTACGTACTTTTTACCTCTTTTAGCCATGTTTATTTCCTCCTTGAATGTGGTTTTAGCGGAATAACCTCCCACGTTTACGCCTTCATTCCGGGAATCCCCGAGGATGTGCGCCCATCCATTTATTTAAAAGCAATACTCATTTACGATAATAAAGGTTGCGAATTGGAATTCCAGACCCGCAACCTTTTTTACAAAAAAACAAATCGAATTAATCTTCGATAACAATGCCCATACTGCGCGCAGTACCTTCAACCATACGCATTGCAGCTTCTACGCTAGCAGCGTTTAGGTCAGGCATTTTAGTTTCAGCGATTTCGCGTACTTTATCACGCTTAACAGTTGCCACTTTATTACGGTTTGGTTCACCAGAACCAGACTCAATACCAGCTACTTTCTTAAGAAGAACAGCAGCAGGAGGAGTTTTAGTAATGAAAGTGAATGAACGGTCCTCAAATACCGTAATTTCAACAGGGATGATAAGACCAGCTTGATCTGCTGTACGAGCGTTAAACTCTTTACAGAAGCCCATGATGTTAACACCTGCTTGTCCTAATGCTGGACCAACTGGTGGAGCTGGGTTAGCTTTACCTGCAGGAATTTGAAGTTTTACCATTTTAATTACCTTTTTAGCCACGAGACACACCTCCTTAAGTCCGTGATGTGGTCAATTGGGCAATGATTTGCCCTCCCACTTCATATTTTATCTGTAGCGATAAAATCTTTTTCAAAAAACGTCTCCGTTACCGAAGACGTACTGACTTAAAAGATATTATCACTTTTTACAATTCATTTCAAGTTCCATTTTATAATTTTTCAATTTGATGGAAATCAAGCTCGACTGGTGTTTCACGACCAAACATGTCTACAAGTACTCTAACTTTTTTCTTTTCCACATCGATTTCTTCGATAGCACCTGTATAATCCGCGAATGGCCCCTCATTTACACGTACTGTCTCATGAAGTTCAAAGTCGAAATCAACCACTTCATTGTCCATTCCCATATGCTTCATAATGGTAACAACTTCCTCTTCCAATAGAGGAGATGGTTTAGAACCAGAACCAGAAGAACCAACGAAACCTGTTACACCCGGTGTATTACGAACAACATACCAAGAATCATCAGTCATGATTAGCTCAACTAACACGTAACCTGGGAATACTTTTCTTTTCATTAATTTTTCTTTTCCGTTTTTCATTTCTACTTCTACTTCTTCTGGGACAACAACACGGAAAATTTTATCTTGCATTCCCATTGATTCTACACGTTTCTCTAGGTTTGCTTTTACTTTATTTTCATATCCAGAATAAGTATGGACAACATACCAACTTTTTTCCATTCATTTAGGACGAGCGTCCTTCCCTCCCTGACGTACATTTTTTTGTGCAAATGAAAAAACCCGTTCACCGGGCTTTTACACAGTTCGTATAAATAACATTATATCATGGATAAGTGCTTCTTATTCAAGAATTAACCAAGAATTAACCGAATTAAAGAAGAAATGCCCATATCAACTACCGCGAAGAAAATCGCGAAGAATACAACTGTTGCAATAACAGTGGCTGTTGAACGGAGTAATTCGTCTTTCTTAGGCCAACTTACTTTTTTCATTTCGCGACTTACATCGCCAAAAAAGTTCGTTAAACGCATTTACGGGACCTCCAGTTTATTGTTTCAATTATTTATTTTGTTTCCTTATGAACTGTATGCTTATTGCATGTTTTACAAAACTTCTTTATCTCAAGTCGCTCTACTGAGCTCGTATCTTTCATCGTAGAGTAGTTTCGATTTTTACACTCTTCACATGAGAGTACAACTTTTTTCCTCATTTGTTACACCAACCTTGTAACATTATGTCCCTAAAAATGTATCATACAATAAAAGACAATGTCAATGACATGCCGTTTACTCTCCTTATAAAGTAAAACTTTAATCATTGGGGATTCTCCATTCCCCAATGATTATTAGCCCTCACCAATCGGGCTTTTACGAGTAATTGATCTTCCACCTAATCTCTTTGCTTTGTCTGAGTTTTGAGGTGAAAGTCTTACCGCCCGCAAATAGCCGGATAAAAAGAAAACAGGTGGATTATTTCACACCTGCGGTATCTACTATGAGTTTAAAGTTGTATTCTCTCTCATCTCCATATACCGTTCCAATTTTCTTTTCACACGTTGCAGGGCGTTATCAATCGATTTCACATGTCTGTTTAACTGTTCTGAAATCTCTTGGTAAGAACGACCATCTAAGTATAAAGAAAGCACTTTTCTTTCTAAATCGCTTAATAATTCTGATATTTTTGATTCTATGTCTGTATATTCTTCCTGACTAATAATCATTTCTTCAGGATCAGTTACCTTCGCCTCTGAAATAACATCTAATAGTGTTCGATCAGATTCCTCATCGTAAATCGGTTTATCTAAAGAAACATACGAATTTAACGGAATATGTTTTTGTCTTGTCGCCGTTTTAATAGCAGTAATAATTTGTCGAGTGATACACAGTTCAGCAAATGCTTTAAATGAAGAAAGCTTGTCCTCTTTATAGTCACGAATCGCTTTAAACAATCCAATCATACCTTCTTGAACAATATCTTCTCGATCGGCACCCACTAAGAAATAAGATCTTGATTTCGCACGAACAAAGTTCTTGTATTTGTGAATTAAATATTCTAGAGCATCAATATTACCTTTTCGAACTAACTCAACTATTGCCTCATCCTCTAAATCACGAAATGTAACGTCGCCTACACTTACGAAGCCTGCTTCCACCTTGATCCCTCCGACCGCTATTTATTTAGCAATATTATACAGTAACAGGGCGAAGAGCGTCAATGCTTCAACGCTCTCCTCTCCTTAATTTTTCTAACTTTTCTGTAATATCTTTACTAAATATTGCCCGCATAGCTGGTTGCTTTTCTTTTGCATCTTTCGTACGACGCCTCACTTGTTGCTCCATCGCCTGCACCTCTAATTCTAATTCACGTGCAGATTTTCGAAGCGCCCCTTGTGCGAAAATAACCCACTGCTCTGTATAATCAGAAGTCGCAACATAGACTTGTGTGTTTATGTTCCTAAGCTCAATCGCGAGTTGTTCTATCTTTTCATCCGCAGTTTGATTCTTTCTCGTGAAAATTACTTCCACACGCGATTGCTTCATCTTTTTTTCAATACCTTGAACCGTATAGGCATCAAATACAATCATTACTCTTGTACCTGTATAACCTTGATAGTCCGCCATCTTATCAATAAGTGCGTCTCTTGATGACTGTAAATCTACATCCCTCAATTTTTTCAAGTCTGTCCAAGCTCCGATAATGTTGTAACCGTCAACGATTAAAATATCGTTCATTTTTATTTACCGATTTGGTGACGTTTGCGATATACCTCATACATTAACAGACTTGCAGCTACTGAAGCATTTAAGGATGTAACTTTACCAACCATTGGTAAATTAATTAGAAAATCACACTTTTCACCGATAAGACGGCTCATACCTTTTCCTTCACTACCAATAACTAATCCAATTGGCATATTACCGTCTAAATTACGGTAGTCTGTTTTCCCTTTCGCATCTGTACCTGCAATCCAAAGACCACGTTCTTTTAAATCATCAATTGTACGTGATAAGTTTGTTACACGCGCAACAGGAACGTATTCAATTGCTCCAGTTGAAGCTTTTGCAACTGATGCTGTAAGCCCAACAGCCCTTCTCTTCGGAATGATAATACCATGAGCTCCTGTTGCATCTGCCGTACGCATAATAGATCCTAAATTATGCGGATCTTCGATTTCATCTAAAATTAAGAAGAAAGGATCTTCATTTCGCTCAGCTGCCGCTGCAAATAAGTCTTCTAGCTCTGCATATTGGTATGCAGCTACTTGGGCAATTACCCCTTGGTGATTCCCTTCAACAAGCTGATCCAACTTTTTCTTCGGTGCGTGTTGCAAAATAATTTTATTTTCCTTCGCTAACGCTAATACAATTTGTACCTGTCCTTTGGCAGCACCTTCTGCAATCCAAATTTTATTAATATCTCTTCCTGATCGTAACGCTTCAATTACAGGGTTACGTCCGATAATATATTCACTATTCATGATGATGCGCCCCCTTCCTTCGTTTCTAAAACATCAATTGCTTTATATACAATTTCTTCTAATCTTTCACTATTATTTAATAAATAATGATAACCAAGCAGCGCTTCGAAGGCTGTACTATGTCGGTATGTTTGTACATCCGTATTCTTTGGAACGGTACCCGAATTTGCATTACGCCCTCTTCTTAGCACCACCTCTTCTTCCTCTGTCAAAAATGCTGTTTCTAATAAATGGTAAACAACTTTCGCCTGTGCTTTCGCTGAAACAAAGCTCGTCCCTAAACGATGTAACTGATTAGGGCGAACGGTTCCTTTTTGAAGGAGGTGATAGCGGATATACTGTTCGTACACCGCATCACCCATATATGCTAACGCTAAGCTGTTTAATTGCTTTGCATCAATCATTCTTATCCTCTTTTCCATCTTGTACCTTGAGCGGTATCTTCTAAAATAATATTACGTTCTTTTAAATCATCACGAATTTGGTCGGATAATGCAAAATCACGGTTTTTACGAGCTTCAATACGTTTTTGGATAAGCACTTCAATCTCTTCATCAAGTAATTCTTCTTTTACTAATTCTAATCCTAAAATACTAAACAATGTTTCAAATTGCCTCATATACGCCGTAATTACCGCTGTTGAAGTATGCTCTTCTAATAAGTATTGGTTTGCATGATTTGCTACGTTGTATAGTTCAGTTATCGCATTCGCTGTATTGAAATCATCATTCATCGCTTCCTCAAATGCCGATTGGAATTTCTCTATTTCAGCTAACCATTTCTCATTATGATCCGTTAAATCACTACTACTTTCCATACGGTGCTTCAAGTTGCCATATGCTGTTTTAATTCTCTCCAATCCATTGTTTGTACTTTGTAATAACTCTTCGCTAAAGTTGATTGGATGTCGATAATGTACAGATAACATGAAGAACCTGATCAACTGCGGATCATATTGTTTAATAATATCGTGAACTAAAATAAAGTTCCCTAACGACTTAGACATCTTCTCATTGTTAATATTAATATATCCATTATGCATCCAATAGCGTGCAAATGTTTTTCCAGTTAACGCCTCAGATTGTGCAATTTCATTTTCATGGTGAGGAAACGCTAAATCTTGGCCACCAGCATGAATATCAATTGTGTCACCTAAATATTTGCGCGCCATTGCAGAGCATTCAATGTGCCAGCCCGGACGCCCATTTCCCCAAGGACTCTCCCAGAAAATTTCGCCTTCCTTAGCCGCTTTCCATAAAGCGAAGTCAAGTGGATCTTGTTTCTTTTCTCCCACTTCAATACGCGCACCGTGACGCAAATCCGCAATTGGTTGATGTGATAGTTTACCGTAGCCTTCAAACTCTTTTGTTTTATAGTAAACGTCACCCTCTGATTCATATGCATACCCTTTATTCACAAGCTCTTGGATGAATTCAATAATAATATCCATATTTTCCGTTACACGCGGATGAACTGTCGCATGTTTGCAACCTAATGCAGTTACATCTTCAAAGTAGGCTTCAACAAAACGGTCTGCAATTGTCGGAACATCTTCACCTAATTCATTCGCCGCTTTAATTAGTTTATCATCTACGTCAGTAAAGTTAGATACATACTGCACATCATATCCTTTGTATTCTAAATAACGACGTACTGTATCAAACACCATAGGTGGTCTCGCATTCCCAATATGAATGTAGTTATAAACTGTAGGTCCGCACACATACATCTTTACCTTATTTTCTTCTAATGGAACAAACTCTTCTTTTTGACGCGTTAACGTATTATAAATGTGAATAGTCATTTTTATCCTTCCTTTCTACTTTTACTTCAAGTTGCTTCTTCAATTTATCAAGCTCTGCTTCCATAACCTTTAATTTATCAAAAATCGGATCCGGAAGATCAGAATGATTTAATTCTTGGCCAATCTTTACTCCATTTTGAATAACGACACGGCCAGGTATACCTACAACTGTAGAATGCGCAGGAACTTCTTTTAACACGACAGATCCTGCTCCAATTTTAGAGTTCTCACCAACGGTAATAGACCCAAGTACTTTAGCACCTGTTGCAATTAATACATTATCTTGAATTGTCGGATGCCTTTTCCCCTTCTCTTTACCTGTACCACCAAGTGTAACCCCTTGATAAATCGTTACATTATCACCGATTTCACACGTCTCTCCAATAACAACTCCCATGCCATGGTCAATGAAAAAACGACGACCAATGGTTGCTCCTGGATGAATCTCAATACCAGTAAAGAAACGACTAGCTTGTGAAATAAAGCGTGCAATAAAGAAAAAATTCCTTTTATAAAAAGCATGTGCAATTCGGTGGGCCCAAACTGCATGTAATCCAGAATAAGTTAAAATGACTTCGAAATAACTTCGCGCCGCTGGATCCTGTTCAAAAACGACTTCAATATCTTCCCGAAGTCTCTTAAACATCGATGTTCCCTCCCCTTTATGGGCTGCTTTTTCGAGTGAACCGATTTCCCTAACTCCCCCACTTATCCCCTAAATTTTTATCCAAGCAGATAAAAATTTATACTCATACCCATTTACACGGTATAAAAAAAGACGCCTCTGTCATATTGACAGAGACGCCTTATAAGCGCGGTTCCACTCTGTTTAGGCTAAAAAAGCCTCAAACTCATCCATGATAACGGTTTACACCGCTTCTGTTTACTTTGCGCTCTAAGGCGTTTCACGAAGAAATACTTCGTTGTTCAACAGAAGACTCGAAGGGGCATTTCAAAAATCCGCTTATAAACCACTTCCAGCCTAAAGGTGGTTCTCTCTGTAAAAAGCCTGATCTTCTACTTCTTCTTCTCGTCGCTTTCTCTTATTAGGTTTTTAAGTATACTTATTATATTTCTAAATTCGGTAAATGTTAACCAATTACTTTTTGAATACGATTTAAAACTTTTTCTTTTCCAAGAAGTGCGATAGCATTAGGAAGTTCTGGACCATGTGTTTGCCCAGTAGTTGCAACACGGATCGGCATAAATAGATTCTTACCTTTATGTCCAGTTTCCTTTTGAACCGCTTTAATAGCCGCCTTAACTGCCGCTGGCTCCATTTCTTCTAGAGCTTCTAGTTGAGTTGCAAATGCACGAAGTACTTCAGGTACTTGTTCACCATTCAATACTTCTTTTCCTTCTTCTTCATAGTCTACATGATCTTTAAAGAACATTTCAGAAAGCTCTACAATTTCAGCTCCAAAGCTCATTTGGTCATGATATAAAGCAATTACATCACGAACCCAAACTTGTTCTTGCTCGCTTAAGTTTTCACCTACGCGACCAGCCTTCACTAAGTGCGGTAAACTTAGCTCAACAACCGCATCTAGATCTTGCTTCTTCATATATTGGTTGTTCATCCATTTTAGTTTTTGAGAATCGAATAATGCAGGTGATTTTGATAAACGAGCTGCATCAAACATTTCAATAAATTCGTCTTTAGAGAAGATTTCTTCCTCTCCTACTGGCGACCAACCTAGTAATGCGATAAAGTTAAAGATTGCTTCTGGAAGATATCCAAGCTCTTTATACTGCTCAATAAATTGAATAATAGATTCATCACGTTTACTTAGCTTTTTACGACTTTCATTTACAATTAGAGTCATATGACCGAACTGCGGGATATCCCAGCCGAAAGCTTCATAGATCATCATTTGTTTTGGCGTATTAGAAATATGGTCATCGCCGCGAAGAACGTGTGTAATCTCCATTAAATGATCATCTACTGCTACCGCAAAGTTATAAGTTGGAATTCCATCTTTTTTCACGATAACGAAATCACCGAAATCATTTGAGTGGAACGCAACTTCATCTTTTACAATATCTTTAAATGTGTAATCGCGATCAGTCGGTACACGGAAACGAATACTTGGAATACGACCTTCTACCTCGAATCCCTTGATTTGTTCTTCTGTTAAATCACGATGATTACCCGCATAACGAGGTGTTTCACCACGAGCGATTTGCCCTTCACGTTCTGCTTCTAGCTCTTCTTCTGTCATATAGCATTTATAAGCTAAGCCACGCTCTAATAAATCTTCATATAATTTTTTATAAATATCTAAACGTTCTGTTTGACGATATGGTCCAAATTCACCACAAACATCAACACCTTCATCCCAGTCCATACCAAGCCATTTTAAGTATTTTAATTGGCTTTCTTCTCCACCAGCAACATTACGTTTTACATCAGTATCTTCAATACGAATAATAAACTTGCCATCTTGATGACGAGCAAATAAATAATTAAATAATGCCGTACGCGCATTTCCGATATGTAAGTGTCCTGTTGGACTTGGCGCATAGCGCACTCTCACTTGCTTTTCCATAATTGGTACACCTTCCATTCTTAATGTCAACACATTCTATAATTGTACACCAAAAAAATGTGATTATCCATCTTACGAATTAAAAACCATTATTTTTTCTGCAATAATACAACTGCTTGAGAAGCAATCCCTTCTTCTCTACCTGTAAATCCTAATTTCTCTGTCGTTGTTGCCTTTACATTAATGTTGTCGATAGAAGTTTCTAGCAGCTCACTAATACGCTTACGCATACTCTCAATATGAGGTGCCATCTTTGGTTTCTGGGCAATAATCGTACAGTCAAGGTTCCCTAATTCATAACCTTGTTCACGTACAAATTCCCAAACCTTTTGTAATAACACCGCTGAATCCGCATCTTTAAAAGCAGGATCCGTGTCAGGAAAATGCTTTCCGATATCACCTGCTGCAATCGCTCCTAAACATGCATCAGCAATTGTATGTAAAAGTACATCTGCATCCGAGTGACCTATTAAACCCTTTTCATAAGGAATTGTAATCCCGCCGATAATTAACGGTCTACCCTCTGCAAATTCGTGTACATCAAAACCTTGTCCAATTCGAAACATTATTTCCATCCTCCTCAAACTACACTACTAAGCTTTATGACTCTATGTTATATCGCTATTACTATAAAGAAAAGCTCGGCAATGACCGAGCTTTTCTCACTATACTATTATTGCTACTTCTTCTGAACTTGCAGGAAACTTTCTGCAATTAATAAATCCTCCGGAGTCGTCACTTTAATATTATAGTAACTCCCCTCTACTACACCTACTTGCTTACCGATACGTTCTACAAGACTTGCATCATCCGTACCAAGGAAACAGCTTTGCTTTGCGCTTCTATGTGCTTCTAATAAAAGAGCAACTGAAAATCCTTGCGGTGTTTGAACAGCTTTAAGCTGCGAGCGTTCTACTGTTTCAATGACAACATTCTGCTCTACCTTCTTCACTGTGTCTTTCACCGGCACTGCACAAATGGAAGCACCATGTTTTTCCGCCATAGTTAATACTTCACGAGTCATTTTATTCGTTACAAACGGACGTGCTCCATCGTGCACAAGAACATAATCAACTTCTTTCACGTGTTGAAGCGCATTATATACGCTATCTTGTCTTTCAGCTCCGCCTTGAATAAATTGCACCTGTTTTTCAATAGGATATTTCTGCATTAACTCCTCAAAATAAGGACGTTCCTCTTCATTAATTGCCATAATAATACTCTTACACACTTCGTCTTTTTCAAAAGCGCGTAACGTATGCACAATGATGGGCACTTCATTTATAAGTAAAAATAATTTATTTTTACCAGCACCCATTCGCTTTCCTTGGCCCGCTGCCGGAATAATTAATGTATACATGCCACTAGCCCTCTACTTATAATGCTCTTTCTAATAATTTACGTTTTGCGAAAATCATCCGACCTGCCGATGTTTGCAATACACTTGTAACAAGTACATCGAGTTGCGAACCTACATACTCTCTGCCATCTTCTACTACAATCATCGTACCGTCATCTAAATAAGCAACACCTTGATTTTGCTCTTTACCATCTTTAACAACGTAAACACTTAGTTCTTCACCAGGGAGTACAACCGGCTTAATAGCATTTGCTAAATCATTAATGTTTAAAACCGTTACTCCTTGTAATTCAGAAACTTTATTTAAGTTAAAATCATTTGTTACAACAGTACCACCAGTGATTTTTGCCAGCTTTACAAGCTTGCTATCCACTTCTTGAATATCTTCGAAATCGCCCTCATAAATTTCTACCGGAATCGCCATTTCCTTTTGAATACGGTTTAAAATATCTAATCCTCTACGACCTCGGTTACGCTTTAACGCATCAGAAGAATCAGCAATATGTTGAAGCTCCTCTAATACAAATTGAGGAATTACAATTGTTCCTTCTAGAAACTTCGTTTGACAAATATCAGCAATACGCCCGTCAATAATTACACTCGTATCAAGAATCTTCCAATGTGCTAAAGATTCTTCTACTTCTCCCTCTACCTCTTCATTCTCGCTACTATTATTATTTTTTTTCTTACCACCGCGTTGTGGTAATGTAAATAATCCTAGCAATTCATTTCTCTTTTTAAACCCTACTTGGAATCCTAAATACCCAAGTAAAAGAGTGAAGAAAACTTGCAATACTGTACTAATGACTGGGATTGTAAATTCACGAATTGGTATCAATATTAAATACGCAACAATAAGACCGGAGATTAACCCTAGTGTACCAAATAGAACATCTGCTACAGGTGCTTTCACAAGAGCTTCTTCAATATGCTTAATAAGTTGAACAATATAATCTACAAGCCAAAATGTTGTTAAAAATAAAATAATTGCGCCAATAATCGCACGAACATACGATCCTTCAAGCCATGGAACGGCACCAATATCCAATACATTAATAACTTTTGGGATTAAGAAAATCCCTAACGCTCCTCCAATCACTAAAAAGAAGAGCTGTACGATCCGTTTTAACATCCAACCACCTCCTACTCATTATTAACCATTGTTTTGCTAATCAAAACGCCGAATGCAAAAGCGGACGTGTTTTTTTATAAATAGTTTTATTTACCAATATATCATATCATATACCAAAAATGTTCTAGTGTCGTTATATTATAGAATCAATGTAATATTCTTAATTGTGTCTACTCATATAGAGATGCTCTTGAATTCTTTTTAATCCTTCACGTATCTTCTTCGCTCGAACTTCTCCAATTCCTTCCACATCATCCAATTCATTGATAGTCGCTCGACAAACACCTTGCAATGTTTTAAAGCGATTAATTAAATTTTCAATAATAAGAGGTGGTACCCTAGAAATTTTACTTGTAATTCGATATCCTCTTGGTGTCACGCTCTCTTCTAAGCTCGTTTGCCCTGGATAGCCAAGCAGTTTAACTAAATCACTATCTTCAAGAAGCTGTGCATTTGCAAGTTCCTGCAGTTTTTTTAAAACTTGATAATGGTCTTGTGTTTTCTCTTGGTAATAATCTTTAATTAATAACGCTGCCTCTGCTTCTAAATCTGCCAATAATTCTGTAAGTTGCAAACGAATAAGTCTACCTTCTGTTCCTAATTCATGGATATAGCTTAATATTTCATTCTTAATACGAAGCACCATTTCAACGCTATGTAAAACATGAACTACTTCAGACATTGTAACTACCTCTTCAAACTCTAGAATACCCAAATTAGTAATACCATCATTCCATACGGCCTTATATTTTTCTAAAGTTTGAATAGCTTGATTTGCCTTCGTTAAAATAACACCTATATCCTTTAGTGTATAACGTAAGTTCCCTTGATATAGGGTAATTACGTTACGTCTTTGTGAAATAGCAACAACAAGGCTACCTGTCTGCTTTGCTACTCGCTCTGCCGTTCGGTGACGCATTCCGGTTTCAATAGAGTCAATAGATGACTCTGGAACCAATTGTGCATTAGCGATTAAAATCTTGCTTCCCGTTTCGTTTAAAATAAGTGCCCCATCCATTTTTGCTAACTCATATAAACTAGCGGGTGAAAACGCACAATTAATATGAAACCCTCCATCAACGATACTTTTAATCTGTTCATTATACCCAAGGACAATTAGACCTCCTGTTTGTGCACGAAGTACATTATCTATACCTTCGCGCAGTGGTGTCCCTGGGGCAACAAGCTGTAAAATATTAATCATACTTTTGACACGTTGCTTGTTTTCTTCCATAGCCTAGCCTCCTAATGTCAAACGAAGCGCTTCGCCTAAATTAGAAACACCCACTACTTCAATCCCATCAGGAATTGTCCATCCCCCTAAATTTTTCCTTGGGATAATAGCGCGCTGGAATCCTAATTTAGCCGCCTCTTGTACACGTTGTTCAATTCTTGATACCCTTCTTATTTCACCAGTTAACCCTACTTCTCCTATTACTGCATCAGTTGGCGCAGTTGACTTATCTCTAAAACTCGAAGCAATACTTAAAGCAACCGCTAAATCAATTGCCGGTTCATCTAATTTCAAACCGCCCGCAACCTTTAAATATGCATCTTGATTTTGTAATAATAAACCGGTTCTTTTTTCTAGCACTGCCATAATAAGTGACACGCGATTATGATCAATTCCTGTCGCCATTCTTCGAGGGTTTCCAAAGCTAGTAGGAGAGATTAATGCTTGTATTTCTACTAAAACAGGCCTTGTTCCTTCCATTGAGGCAACTACTGTAGATCCTGCAACACCAACAGGTCTCTCTTCGAGGAAAATTTCAGAAGGGTTTAATACTTCAGCCAGACCAAGCTCTTTCATTTCAAAGATACCCATTTCATTTGTAGAACCAAAACGGTTTTTTACAGCTCGTAAAATACGATATGTATGATGGCGATCTCCTTCAAAGTAAAGAACTGCATCTACCATATGTTCTAACATACGTGGTCCGGCAATTGCTCCCTCTTTCGTTACATGTCCTACGATAAAAATTGGAATCCCTTTTGTTTTTGCAAGTTTCATCAATTCTGCTGTACATTCACGTACTTGCGCCACACTTCCAGGAGCTGACGTCACTTCGGGTAAATGTATCGTTTGAATGGAGTCAATAACAACAAAAGCTGGATTCATTTCTTCAATATGTGCCGCAATTCGCTGCAAATCTGTTTCTGATACAACAAATAAATTACTTCCATTCACATGCAAGCGATCCGCACGAAGTTTAATTTGTTTTGCTGATTCTTCACCGGATATATATAGCACGTCATAAGAAGCATCTGCTAATTGTGATGAAATTTGTAACAGTAAGGTTGATTTCCCAATCCCAGGATCTCCCCCAATAAGTACAAGGGATCCATCAACAATTCCCCCACCAAGTACACGGTTAAACTCTTGAAATTTCGTTTCAATACGCGCCTCTGACTTTGTTTCTACTTCTGTAAGACGTCTTGGTTTTGTTACTTCTGTTTGAATTGCATTTGCATAGTTAAGGCGCCTCGATGATACAACTGGTTCCATCTCTTCAACAAGAGTATTCCATTGTCCACACCCTGGACATTTCCCCATATATTTTGGTGACTGATAACCACATTCTTGACATGTAAATTTTGTTTTCTTCTTAGCCATATTGTTTTATATTTCACTTCACTTTCATCTATAAACGTATATCTTTCTCGTACAAGAAAGAGGGCTATCGCGTAGCCCTCTTTGTTTGTCTATACTTATTTTACCTTTTCCACACTATGAATGACAAATGATTCTCCTTCTACATCAAAGATAACTTTTTGTCCTTTCTCAATAGCGCCTTTTAAAAGTTCTTCTGATAGTCTATCTTCTACATGCTTCTGAATGGCCCTACGAAGCGGACGAGCACCGTACTCACGATCAAATCCTTTATCAGCAATCGCTGAAATTGCCCCTTCTGTTAAGTGCAATTCAATTTCTTGTTCTTTTAAGCGATTCACTAACTGATTCACCATAAGTGTTACAATTTCTTGAATATGTTTTTTCTCAAGCATATGGAACACAATAATTTCATCAATGCGGTTTAAGAACTCTGGACGAAATGCTTTTTTCAATTCATCCATTACTTTACCTTTCATATCTGAATAATCGCGACTCTCATCTTGTACATTAAATCCAAGATGTTTATTACGTTTTAACGCCTCTGCACCAACGTTAGAAGTCATAATCACAATTGTATTACGGAAATCAACTGTACGTCCTTTAGAATCCGTTAACCGCCCATCTTCTAACACTTGTAGTAAAATGTTAAATACATCCGGGTGTGCTTTCTCTACTTCATCTAGTAGAACAACAGAGTATGGTTTACGACGAACTTTCTCTGTTAATTGTCCACCTTCTTCATATCCAACATACCCCGGAGGAGATCCCACTAAACGAGAAGTAGAATGCTTTTCCATGTACTCAGACATATCGATGCGGATCATTGCATCCTCATCACCGAACATAGATTCAGCTAACGCTCTTGCTAATTCTGTTT
Organism: Bacillus clarus; assembly: GCF_000746925.1. Classification (GTDB taxonomy): domain Bacteria; phylum Bacillota; class Bacilli; order Bacillales; family Bacillaceae_G; genus Bacillus_A; species Bacillus_A clarus. Next base: position 2,428,402 of record NZ_JMQC01000008.1, on the reverse strand, counting down.
TACCTACACCAGTCGGTCCTAAGAAAATAAATGAACCAATTGGACGTTTCGGATCTTTTAAACCAGCTCGTGCACGGCGAACCGCTTTTGCCACAGCAACAACAGCTTCATCTTGCCCAATTACACGATCATGTAAAATAGATTCTAAGTTCAGCAATTTATCTGTTTCTGTTTGCGCAAGTTTAGAAACCGGAATACGCGTCCATGTTGAAACAACATTGGCAATATCTTCTACCGTTACTTCTGAGTTTTCTTTTCCCTGTTGTTCTTTCCATTGGCGTTTTGTATCTTCTAATTTCTCACGTAAACGTTGTTCCATATCACGTAAGGAAGCAGCTTTTTCAAATTCTTGACTTTGTACAGCTGCATCCTTTTCTTTTCTAATCTCCTCAAGCTTCACTTCAAGTTCTTTTAAGTTCGGCGGTGTTGTATAAGAACGTAAACGAACTTTTGATGCAGCTTCATCAACTAGGTCAATTGCTTTATCCGGTAAGAAACGATCTGTAATATAACGATCTGAAAGCTTTACAGCTGCATCGATTGCATCATCTGTAATAGATACACGGTGATGAGCCTCATAGCGGTCACGTAAACCTTTTAAAATTTGAATTGATTCTTCTAAGCTTGGTTCATCAACATGAATTGGTTGGAAACGTCTCTCTAACGCCGCATCTTTTTCAATATATTTACGATACTCATCTAAAGTTGTCGCCCCGATACATTGTAATTCACCACGAGCTAAAGATGGTTTTAAAATATTCGATGCATCAATTGCACCTTCCGCCCCTCCCGCACCAATTAACGTATGAAGCTCATCAATAAATAGAATGATATTTCCAGCTTGGCGAATCTCATCCATCACTTTCTTTAAACGATCTTCAAATTCACCACGATATTTTGTACCAGCGACAACTGTACCCATATCTAATGTCATGACACGCTTATCTCTTAAAGTTTCAGGGACTTCATTATTTACAATTTGCTGCGCTAGCCCTTCTGCAATTGCTGTTTTACCTACACCAGGCTCTCCAATTAATACTGGATTGTTTTTCGTTCTACGACTTAGTACTTCGATAACACGTTGAATCTCCTTACTACGCCCAATAACAGGATCTAGTCGACTTTCACGTGCAACAACCGTTAAGTCACGTGCTAAACTATCGAGTGTTGGTGTATTTGCATTTGTTGATGAGCCTCCTTGGTGACCTGAGGTAGCCTCATTGCTTCCGAGAAGTTGTAAAACTTGCTGTCTTGCCTTATTTAAACTCACGCCTAAGTTATTTAAAACACGAGCTGCAACACCTTCACCTTCACGGATTAAACCGAGTAAAATGTGCTCTGTTCCAACATAGGAATGACCTAATTTACGAGCTTCATCCATAGATAATTCAATTACTTTCTTAGCACGAGGTGTATAATGAACTGTTTGGGATGCTTCTGTTCCGCGCCCAATCAATGCCTCTACCTCTTTTTGAACTTTCTCTGGGCTTAATCCAAGAGCAATTAACGCTTTTGCCGCAATTCCTTCACCTTCGCGTACGAGCCCAAGTAAAATATGTTCTGTTCCAATATTATTATGCCCAATGCGAATTGCCTCTTCTTGAGATAAAGCTAATACTTTCTGTGCTCTTTCTGTAAATCTTCCAAACATCATAGAAATCGCCTCCTACTTGCGCTTAATTTTGTTCAATTCGTAATCGCTCACGGATTAATGTTGCTCTCCGATAATCTCTCTCCTCTGGTCCTAAAGGCCCTCCGGCATATTGTTGTAAAATGCCCGGCTGAGTAAGAACCATTAATTCGGTTAAAATATTGCTCGATATATCTTTTATATAACCTAAATCGATGCCAAGTCGTACATCTGACAAGCAAGTTGCTGCCTCTGCAGATTGAATTAGACGACTGTTAGCTAGTGTACCGTAAGAACGATATACTTTATCTTCAAGCTCAATACTTGAGTTTTGTACAATTAATTCTCTAGCAATTTTTTCTTGTTGTATAATTTGCTGAATGACGTTCTTTAAATCTGCTATAATACCTTCTTCTGATTTTCCTAATGTCATTTGATTGGAGACTTGAAATATATTACCTAACGCTTCGCTACCTTCACCATATATCCCTCTTACTACTAAGCCTAATTTTTGAATTACTTGTATTATACGGTTAATTCTTTTCGTTAAAACAAGCCCAGGCAAATGAATCATTACAGAAGCCCTTAATCCCGTCCCTACATTAGTAGGGCAACTTGTAATATAACCAAGGGATTCATCAAAAGCGTATTCAACCTCTTCTTCAATCAAATTATCTATTTGATTCGCACTTTGAAGCGCTTCTGATAGCTGTAGTCCTGAAAACAAACATTGTATTCTCACATGATCTTCCTCATTAAGCATGACACTTATATGTTCGGTTTCTGATAATAGACATGCCCCCGATTCTGTTCCCGCAAGATTAGGACTAATTAAATGTTTTTCTACTAAAACTCTCCTTTGAAGTGGGGTTAATTCATTCATCTTTAAAAGTCCGAATCTCCCGAAAGGATCTGCCTTTTTATTTACAAACTTCCTCTTAAATAATTCATTAATCTGCTTAGCTTCTTCATCTGTTTGCATAGTGGAGAATTGATATTTTTTTAAATTACGAGCCAAACGAATACGACTACTTAAAACAATATCAGAATTAGGACCATCACCCTTCATCCATGGACTAATCGCTTCATTCATAATACGGTCCAGTGACATAGAACTATTCCCCCTCTCTATGCTCACTAAGCTGATTTTCAAGACTTCGAATTTGGTCTCGAACTTGAGCTGCCTTTTCAAATTCTTCTTTCTGTACATAATGCTTCAGATTTAGTTTTAGTTCATCTAATTCTTTCTTTAGGTGGATATTTCCTCCTATACGCCCTGGAATTTTTCCACAATGCTCTGTATGACCACCATGCAGACGCTTTAAAAGCGGTTTTAGTTGTTCTTTAAATGCATCGTAACAAGAAGCGCATCCAAACCGACCTATCTTTGTAAATTGTTCATACGTCATCTTGCAAGATGGACATCTTAGTATATTTTTATTTGCAAAAAGATCTTCTTTATTTTCAAACATCGATGATTCACCATTTAATAATCCGGCCAGTAAATCATGAAAGGAAAAGCTAGATTGTGGTGATTGAAAGAAAGACGTATAGCCACTTTGTTCTGCACATTGCTCGCAAAGATGAACTTCCGCCTTTTTCTCATTTATTACTTTTGTATAATGTAAAGTTGCTGGTCTCATGTTACAGTTTTGACAAGTCATCTCTATCCCCACCTTTACAACAGGAACGATCTATCTCATGATACTTTTCATACATTACTAGATTGTTCTCTTCGATTAATCAGTTTGATAAAAATACATGCTGTCTGTAAAAAGTTCCACAATTATAAATTGCATTACCTTAAATAACATCTTTTACAAAAGTTATGTTTATTTATATTTCAGTGTTCTTAACATTGCGCATAATATTCGAGCCCTAAGTTCATCTCGAGAAGGTAAATCCATTAATAATACAGAACGATCCAATACACTTAACATAAGTTTAGCCTCACGACTTGTTATAATATCCTCTTCTATTAAACGTATAATGATACCCTCCGCATTTCCTTGCGCAATACTATGATCAATCATATGAAGCATTTGATCAATAATGTCTATATCGTCATGCAATTTGACTTTTATAATGCGAATGTAACCTCCTCCACCTCGTTTACTTTCTACTAGAAACCCTCTTTCTAACGTGAAACGAGTATTGATTACATAATTAATTTGAGACGGAACACAATCGAATCGATCTGCAATCTCATTTCTCTTAATTTCAATCACATTATTATTGCTTAAGTCAATAACTTGCTTTAGATATTGCTCAATGATATCAGATATATTTCTCATTTATCCGCCACCTTTATTGACTTTGACTATCTTTGACTTTAATTATATACGTATTAAAAAAATTTGCAACTCTTTTGCTTCTTCACTATCCTAGCCATATTTTTTAGTGTTTAATCATAAGGTTAATATAAATATAAAAGAAAATACAAAAAAACACGAGTCAAATGACTCGTGTTTTTAATTGCTTGGCGACGTCCTACTCTCACAGGGACAAGGTCCCAACTACCATCGGCGCTAGAGAGCTTAACTTCCGTGTTCGGTATGGGAACGGGTGTGACCTCTCTGCCATCATCACCAAACTAATGAAGGCATATTCCTTCAAAACTAGATAACATTTGCTACATATTATATGGTTAAGTCCTCGATCTATTAGTATTCGTCAGCTCCACATGTCACCATGCTTCCACCTCGAACCTATCAACCTGATCATCTTTCAGGGATCTTACTAGCTTACGCTATGGGAAATCTCATCTTGAGGGGGGCTTCATGCTTAGATGCTTTCAGCACTTATCCCTTCCGCACATAGCTACCCAGCTATGCCCTTGGCAGAACAACTGGTACACCAGCGGTGCGTCCATCCCGGTCCTCTCGTACTAAGGACAGCTCCTCTCAAATTTCCTACGCCCACGACGGATAGGGACCGAACCTGTCTCACGACGTTCTGAACCCAGCTCGCGTACCGCTTTAATGGGCGAACAGCCCAACCCTTGGGACCGACTACAGCCCCAGGATGCGATGAGCCGACATCGAGGTGCCAAACCTCCCCGTCGATGTGGACTCTTGGGGGAGATAAGCCTGTTATCCCCGGGGTAGCTTTTATCCGTTGAGCGATGGCCCTTCCATGCGGAACCACCGGATCACTAAGCCCGACTTTCGTCCCTGCTCGACTTGTAGGTCTCGCAGTCAAGCTCCCTTATGCCTTTGCACTCTACGAATGATTTCCAACCATTCTGAGGGAACCTTTGGGCGCCTCCGTTACACTTTAGGAGGCGACCGCCCCAGTCAAACTGCCCACCTGACACTGTCTCCCGGGTCGATAAGACCCGTAGGTTAGAATTTCAATACAGTCAGGGCGGTATCCCACCAGCGCCTCCACCGAAGCTAGCGCTCCGGTTTCAAAGGCTCCCGCCTATCCTGTACAAGCTGTACCAAAATTCAATATCAGGCTACAGTAAAGCTCCACGGGGTCTTTCCGTCCTGTCGCGGGTAACCTGCATCTTCACAGGTACTACAATTTCACCGAGTCTCTGGTTGAGACAGTGCCCAAATCGTTACACCTTTCGTGCGGGTCGGAACTCACCCGACAAGGAATTTCGCTACCTTAGGACCGTTATAGTTACGGCCGCCGTTTACTGGGGCTTCAGTTCAGAGCTTCGCTTACGCTAACCCCTCTCCTTAACCTTCCAGCACCGGGCAGGTGTCAGCCCCTATACTTCGCCTTACGGCTTCGCGGAGACCTGTGTTTTTGCTAAACAGTCGCTTGGGCCTATTCACTGCGGCTTTCCGTTAAGAAAGCACCCCTTCTCCCGAAGTTACGGGGTCATTTTGCCGAGTTCCTTAACCAGAGTTCTCTCGCACACCTTAGGATTCTCTCCTCGCCTACCTGTGTCGGTTTGCGGTACAGGCACCTTTTATCTCGCTAGAAGCTTTTCTTGGCAGCGGGGAATCAAAGACTTCGCTCCATAAGGAGCTTCCCCATCACAGCTCAGCCTTCGCGATAAGCGGATTTGCCTACTTATCAGCCTAACTGCTTGGACGTGCACAACCAATCGCACGCTTCTTCTATCCTTCTGCGTCCCTCCATTGCTCAAACGATAAAGAGGTGGTACAGGAATATCAACCTGTTGTCCATCGCCTACGCCTGTCGGCCTCGGCTTAGGTCCTGACTAACCCTGAGCGGACGAGCCTTCCTCAGGAAACCTTAGGCATTCGGTGGACGGGATTCTCACCCGTCTTTCGCTACTCATACCGGCATTCT